>DATHAW010000789.1:0-3215 GCA_035296465.1 Spirosoma sp. | reverse complement strand
GATCCGCCGGAGCCCAACGCCAGGTTTAATAAGGCGATTAGCACTCCGCCCACGGCCCAGCTAATGCTCGTAGGAAGCGACCAGGTCATGAGCTGTTGTTTCACCTCCACAATGCCCATCATGCGGTTAACGACCCAGAACAGGCTGTCATTAAAGTAGCTAAAGAACATAGAACCTAGTACGGCAGCCTGGGCTGCAAACAACATGTTCATTCCGGGTACCTGGGCAAGAATAGGGGCCGTGATAGATGCCGACGTAATCATGGCTACAGTACCAGAGCCTTGAATAAGGCGAATGACAGTAGCTACTAGGAACGGGATCATGATTGGCGAAAAAGGGAGTTTTGCAATCTGAGCCGCCAGTTGAGCGCCTGTGCCCGTTTCCCGTACAACAAATCCCAGGGCACCACCCGCACCGGTCACCATCAGAATAATGCCTGCCGATTGAAGCCCTTCTTCCAGTCGGGCTGACGTTTGATGCCGATCGAGGTAAGGCACCAGGGTATATACGGCGAGTAGTGTACTAATACAAAGAGCAATGACGGGAGCCCCAACAAACATAAATACTGCCACTAGTAAGAACAAAGCGCCTGTATCATTCCCAGTGGGTAAGGAATACAGCGTAATGACTGCCTTGATAACGATGAGCAGTATGGGAACAAGGATGGGTAGCAAAGAAAGCGTTAGGGTTGGCAGCGGCCGGTCGGCTTTCTCGTTTACGTAATTTTCCCCGATCGTTTTTAGCTTTTCGTCAGGGACTGTTTCTTCGGTGAAGCGGGGATATATTTTTCCGAGCCATTTGGCGTATAAAACAAACGTAATGGTGCAGGGTATGGCTAAGAGTATACCTAACAGCATCATAGTGCCAACGTCTATACCAAATAATCCGGCTACCCCCAGGGGTCCGGGCGTAGGAGGCACCATGGTATGCGTAACAACCAGGCCACCCGCCAGAGCAACACCCATAGTCAACAAAGAGCGATTGCCTTTTTGCGATAAGGCTTTGGCGATGGGAAATAAGATGACAAAAGCCGAATCAGCAAAGATGGGTATGCTGACAAAATAACCCGTCAGGGCCAGCGCCCACTCTTCCCTACGATTTCCCAGCCACCTGATAAACGAGAAAGCAATCTGCTCGGCAGCCCCCGAAACTTCCAGAATTCGCCCCATCATCACCCCTAAACCGATAATAATGCCGATTGTACCCAGGGTAGCACCAAAGCCTTTTGTGATGGCATCGAGTGTTTCATTCACCGTCATCCCTCCTGTTAGTCCAGCGATACAGGCGGCCAGGATCATGGCAATCAGCGGATGTACCTTTGTCCGTAAGGCCAGGAAAATAAGAACAAAAACAGCAACGGCCAGACCAACAATGGGGACGGAAAGATGAGGCATCAGGCTACTGGCTTGTTGTGAGCAATGAATTGGGTGACAAACTCATCAAAATGGCGGTCAACTCTGAACCCCAGTTGCAAAGCCCTTGTATTGTCAACTGCCCCTGGCCAGCTGCTAACAAGCGTATTAATGGCTGGATCGGGGACGAACTGAACCCGGCCAAGCGTTTCCTTATCGGTGACCCGCTCAAGCGAATCGAGCATCTCCTGCACGGTAACTTCAATACCCGGGAGGTTCACCGTACGCCATTCGCCGAAGGCATCGCCAGCCAGCGTTCCTCCCTTGATTATATTCTCGATTACCGTGTCTGGACTTGATACTAATACCTTAAGTTCGGGTGATACGGGACAAATAGCTTGTTCGCCGTTAATGGGCTCCCGAATGATGCCGCTGACAAACGAGGAGGCAGCCTGATTGGGCCGTCCGGGCCGAACGCAGATCGTGGGTAAACGCAGCACCCGCCCATCGACAAAGTTTTTACGAGTATAGTCATTGACCAGCAACTCCCCCATGGCTTTTTGGGCTCCATAGGACGAATGGGGCGTAACGGCTGTCGTATCACTGACGACAGCGGGCAGTTTACCGCCATAGACAGCAAAGGTGCTGGCGAACACAAACCGGATGCCCGAATTTTGATGACGGCATGCTTCCAGCAGGTATCGCGTACAGTCGAGGTTCACTTTCCAGCCCAGATCAAACTCTTTTTCGGCATGACTGCTCACCACCGCTGCGAGGTGAAACAGGATCCTGGTCTGAGGGCTCACTAAGTTTCTGGCGGCCCCCGCTTCCGAAAGATCCACCTGTTGGCAACTAACCCGGTTATCCTGACCCGGATTGGTAGGCATCACAATATCGACCAGGACTAACTCATCAAAGTCTACTGAACTACTTAAAAGCGCTTTGGCTAACCGCTGGCCCAGAAACCCTGCGCCCCCTGTAATGATTATTTGCATAGATTTAAATCTTTGTCTCCAGGCATAAAGGAACAAGATTGGGTAAACTCCTGATTATCCCGATAAAGTACCGGCAGCCGACCCTCTTTTATCAATAAGCGTCAGCATCAGGCCATCTAAAATTGTAAGATGTACGCGTCACTACACCAGAAAATGGAGCAACTGCCTCCCGACTACAAGGAGGAGTTGCTCCACTCGATCCGCCAAGAATTTACCCAGAGTGAGAAAACCATTGTGGTGCTTGACGATGATCCTACCGGTACACAAACCTGTTATGACGTAACGGTACTTACGGCCTGGCGTAGAGAACTCATCACGGAGGAACTGAGCAAAAAACCGGCGGTTCTGTTTATCCTGACCAATTCGCGAAGCCTGCCCGAAGAGGAAGCGGTTGCCCTCACCCAGGAAATTGGCCAGAACCTAAAACAGGCTTCCCAGGATAGTGGCAGGGAGATCGTGGTCATCAGCCGTAGTGATTCTACTTTACGGGGGCACTTTCCGGCCGAAGTGGAGGCTATTGCTGAGGCACTCGATATGAAAGATGCCGTCATTGTTTTAGTGCCAGCCTTTATTGAAGGAGGCCGAATTACGATTGATGATGTACATTATCTGGTCGAGAACCAGGAGTTGGTGCCTGTTTCGGAAACGCCCTTTGCCAAAGACGTAGTATTTGGATACGGCCACTCGGATCTGAAAGGGTGGGTAGAGGAAAAAACCAGCGGCCGGGTCAGGGCATCGGAAGTAAGCTCCCTATCGATTGAGGCCATACGGATTGGCGGTCCGGAGGTGGTCGCGGAGAAATTGAAAGACTGTAAGGCGGGGACAATATGTGTCGTCAATGCCGTTACGTATCGAGATTTAGAGGTAG
>DATHAW010000788.1:0-3508 GCA_035296465.1 Spirosoma sp. | reverse complement strand
ATCGCCGACCAGGCCGACATCAAGGTTGAGGATGACGAAGTGCTGGCCGTGACCCGCGACATGGTGCGCGAGCAGTTTGGTTTTATGGGTGGCGAGAATGAGGAGATGAACCAAACCATTGATCGCATTGCCCGTAACTACCTGATGGACGAAAAAAACAACGGTCAGAATTACAGCAGCACCTATAACCGGGTGTATGACGACAAGGTAATTGGGTACGCCAAAACGCAGATGACCATCGTAACCCAGGAAATAACGGTCGATGAGTTCAAAGCGCTGGTGGAGAACCGGTAAGAATTTCACGCTGTGAATTAATAAAAAAACGACCTGCCAGTTTTGGCGGGTCGTTTTTGTTGGTGGCCCTGCAACTGACAGTCATAATACGGGGAGTTTTTTAACCAACTGGCCTTACTACGTTATGAGGCTGGTTTGCACTGGCTCTTCCTGTTCACCAATAGCTATTACAACTTTCTGTGAAGAGATCCTTATTAGTCGCCTTAGTTACGCTGTCAGGCCTCAGCACGATTCAGGCACAACAGCCCGACAAGACGCTATGGTACCGGCAACCGGCGCAGTACTTTGAAGAAAGCCTGGTTTTGGGAAACGGCACCCAGGGAGCAAGCATTTTTGGCGGTGTTCAGTCCGATAAAATCTTTCTCAACGATGCCACCCTCTGGTCGGGAGAGCCGGTCAGAGTCGACTCGACCCGCAAACCCTATCAGCACGTTCCGGCCATCCAGGAAGCCCTCAAAAACGAAGACTATAAAGGGGCCGATCAACTGAACCGAAAACTTCAGGGTAAGTTTTCGGAGTCGTATGCCCCGTTGGGAACTTTATACCTTAACTTTAACCATGGGCTCGACGCCCGGAACTTTTACCGTCAGTTGAACCTCGCCGACGCCATTTCTAGCCTGCATTATGTAGTAGACGGTGTAACCTACACGCGGGAGTACTTCATGTCGCAGCCCGATCAGATTATGGTGATCCGGGTAAGCAGCAGCCGGAAAGGGGCGCTCAATTTCTCACTGAAGATGACCAGTCAGTTGAAAAATCGGGTAGTAGTTGCTGGGAATACGCTAAAGATTAGGGGAAATGCGCCCGTTCATTCTGAGCCTAATTATCAGGGCAACAAACCCGATGCTGTCGTTTTCGATCCGAACCGGGGCACCCGCTTTACCACCCTGGCTAAAATTAAAACGACGGATGGCCGCGTCGTCACTACGGATAGTACGCTGGGAATTACTGGTGGAACCGAAGCGCTTATTTTTGTTTCCATCGCAACCAGTTTCAACGGGTTCAATAGAAACCCAGCCACCGACGGTAAACCTGATGAGCAGATTGCCACCGACCGATTAATGCGGGCTTATGCCAAATCATACAGTCAGCTTAAGCAGGCCCACGTAGCCGATTACCAGACCTATTTTAACCGGGTAAGCCTGAATCTGGGCAAAAGTGCCGCTCCCCTTTTGCCGACCGACAAACGGCTGAAACGCTACGCGGAAGGCCAGGAAGATAAGCAGCTCGAAATGCTTTACTTCAACTTCGGCCGCTATCTACTCATCAGTAGTTCGCGCACCCCGGCTGTGCCGGCCAACTTACAGGGTATCTGGAACCCGCACATCCGGCCGCCCTGGAGCAGCAACTACACCACCAACATCAACGCGGAAGAGAACTACTGGCCCGCCGAAAACACTAACCTCTCCGAGATGCACCGGCCGTTGCTGACGTTCATCGGCAACCTGGCCAAGACCGGAACCCTAACGGCCAAAACGTTTTATGGTGTCGATGGCTGGTGTGTGGGTCATAACTCCGACATCTGGGCCATGAGCAACCCCGTTGGTGATTTTGGGCAGGGCGACCCCATGTGGGCCAATTGGAACATGGGCGGAACCTGGCTTAGCACCCACCTGTGGGAGCATTACGTGTTCACGCAGGACAAAACCTTTCTGCGGAAGGAAGGCTATCCGCTCATGAAAGGAGCGGCCCTGTTTTGCCTGAACTGGCTGGTCGAGGACAAAGGGGGCAAGCTGATAACCTCGCCTTCGACCTCACCCGAAAACCAGTTTATCGCACCGGATGGCTACAGAGGGGCAACGCTTTACGGGGCAACGGCCGATTTAGCCATGATTCGCGAGTGCTTCGCCCAAACCATAAAAGCCGCAGCCATCCTGAATACAGATGCCGATTTTCGGGACAGGCTGGCGCTGGCGCTGACCCGGTTGTATCCGTATCAGATTGGGGCCGCCGGTAACTTGCAGGAGTGGTATCATGACTGGAAAGACGCGGACCCTAAACATCGGCACCAGTCGCACCTGTTCGGGCTGTATCCCGGTCATCACATCCGGCCCGACCTGACGCCCGACCTGGCTCAGGCCTGCCGCAAAACGCTGGAAATAAAGGGTGACGAAACAACGGGCTGGTCGAAGGGCTGGCGCATTAACTTGTGGGCACGACTGTGGGACGGAAACCACGCCTACAAGATGTATCGCGAACTGCTGCACTACGTAGTGCCCGATGGCGTTAAGACCGACTACGTGCGGGGCGGTGGTACGTATCCGAATCTGTTCGATGCCCACCCGCCGTTTCAGATAGACGGAAACTTTGGTGGAACAGCGGCCGTCGCCGAGATGCTGGTTCAGTCGAGCGAAGAAGAGATTCGCCTGCTTCCCGCCCTGCCCGACGTGTGGGACAGTGGTTCGGTCAAGGGGCTGCGGGCGCGGGGTGGCTACGAACTGGCGATGGAATGGGCCGGAAACCGCCTTAAAACCGTAACAATTTACTCCAGAACGGGCGGTCAGACAAAACTCATCAGCGCCAATAAAACCAAATCCGTTTCCCTGAAGGCCGGACAGCGGCTAACGCTGAACTGGTAGGAGTATCCGAGACGTTGAGGAGGTCAAACTGCCGGTCAAAAACCGGTAGGCGATAAGCTCATAAAAATTACTATCTTGCTTTTATAAAAATCGTCTTGGACATTCCTGAAAATAGAGTGGGTTTCATGATGGAACTGCTGCGGAGTCTTTCGTTTGTAAAAGCTGAACCGCTGCCGATAGGTGTTTCTGACTGAACTCGTAGAGTCCCTGACCGAACTGAATCAAGTATTATCAGGCAAAACGCAGGCCCGTAATGCTTACGAATTGCTCGATGAGTTATAACATTAAGAGCCTGTCGACCTTCGACCGGCAGGCAATGCGATTGGCTAAGAAGTACTCCTGGCCCCAGCGGATAAATATGCCGGTTCTATTACTTTTTCTGCTGCGAAAGAAAGGTGATCAGCGAGGCAAATTCATCATACGTTAGTCCATTGACCAGACCCGCCGGCATCATCGATGTTTCCATTTCTTTCCGGCTCAGGATGCTGGATGCTTTAATGGTGTAAACCTGTCCGGTTATGTCCCGCATAACGACCCGGTCGGCCGATTCTTCCGTAATGAATCCCATGTAGCTCTTTTTTTCTTTGGCCGTGATAAGCACCGAAGCAAACCCCTGCGAAATGGACGCATTGGGT
>DATHAW010000787.1:0-12356 GCA_035296465.1 Spirosoma sp. | reverse complement strand
CCGACAAACGTCCTGTTTTCAAAAATTCACGCGGCAAAGAGAATACCGGCAGAAAACCCAGTTGGTCCCGGACGGGGTGCGCTACGGGCTGAGCCAGCACGGTCGCCCCGCTAACCAGAAGCAGCAACAGAACTTTACCAGGCATCATGTTAAGTAGCTTAGGAGGTGGAAGCGTCATGGCGGGGAGATTCAGTACCCGTCTGCGTAACGGGTGCCAAAAATCAGCCAACCATCTGATTGTGAAATTATAACAAAAGTGTCACGTTCACACTTTCACGAAGTTTTGACCGTATATTTCACACTACATTCTCTTACTCCATGAAACGCATTGTTCATAAACATCCGCTGGCAATCCGCTGGTTTCACTGGGTCAACTTCCCGGTGCTGTTCATTATGATCTGGAGCGGTATGCTCATCTACTGGGCCTACGATCCATACAAAATAACCCTTGGCGATTATACGCTCGTATCGTTCTTTCCAGACTGGTTCTACAAAGCCCTGGGGTGGTCGCGCCGACTGGCCGAAGGGATGGCCTGGCACTTTGTATTTATGTGGCTTTTTTTGCTGAATGGCCTACTCTACGTAGTCTACACGTTCATATCGGGCGAGTGGCGGCATCTGGTCCCCGGTCGTAACTCATTCCGGGAAGCGATTCAGGTGACGCTCTACGACCTGGGCCTGCGCAAAACCCAGCCACCGTTTATCAAATACAACGGTGCTCAAAAGATCGCTTACTTCTCCATTATGGTGATGGGTGTCGGCTCCGTGCTGACTGGCTACGCCATTTATAAACCCACGCAGTTTTACTGGCTGACGGCCCTGACCGGCGGCTACGAAACCGCCCGGTTGATTCATTTCGCCCTGACTATTGGCTACGTGCTGTTTTTTCTGGTTCATATTGCCCAGGTTATCCGGGCGGGCTGGCAAAACTTTCAGTCAATGATCACGGGGTTCGAGGTCTTGAACCCTCTTGCATCAGAGCGGCTGGCGTCGGCCGGGCCCACACCTGAACCGACCGATATTGACTCCTCGGATCGTCTAACTCCTACTGTTTCATGAAGAAAGCAACCGAACCCAATCTGCCCGAAAGCGACCTCGCCGAATCTGCCGTGCGCCGACGGGTGCTAAAATCGTTCGGCTGGTTTGCCCTGGCGGCTGCCGTGCCGGTCAGTGTTTATGAATGGATCACCCATAGTCCGAAGCTATTGGGTGTCAAAAAACCACTGCGCCGGGTGTTGGATGCCAACGAGCAGATTGCCCGCACCTACTTCAGTAATACCAATCTGGTAAAAACGTTTCCCGTAGAAGCCGCTGCGCAAAAGGCCCGCGTCAACGGGTATGATGGACTGCGTTCGCCCTTGCCCGAAAACTGGCAGTTACAGGTGGATCGGCAGGGTAACGAGCCGTTGCTGCTGACTATGGATGCGATCAGGGCCTTACCTAAACACGAACTGGTGTATGACTTCAAGTGCGTGGAAGGCTGGAGCGAAATTCAGCACTGGGGTGGGGCGCGGCTGTCCGATTTTCTGAATGCCTATAAGTTAGGTACGAAGAGTGGCCAGGCACCATCAGCCGACAAAACCGACGACTTATTTAGGTTTGTTGGTCTGGAAACCCCCGACAAGGGCTATTACGTTGGTATCGACATCGAAAGTGCCATGCATCCGCAAACACTGCTCGCTTACGAGCTGAACGGCCAGCCAATCAGCAACCAGCACGGCGCACCGGTCCGGTTGCTGATTCCGGTCAAGTATGGCGTAAAGAACCTTAAGCGCATCGGCCGGATTTTCTTCTCCGACACCCGCCCGCGTGACTTTTGGGCCGAGCGCGGCTATGATTATTACGTAGGGTTGTAGAAAATTAACTGGTTGTTTTACCGTAATCGCCTACTACATTTTATCATGAACTACATCCTCTTTTTGCTGACAGGTATTGGAATGGCCGTTTCATTACCTCATCATGACCCGGCAAAACCGGCCATACAACTCGTTGTGGTGCTCGAACTGTTTACCTCTCAGGGGTGCTCCAGTTGTCCACCCGCCGATCAGGCGCTGCACGATATAACCCGGAAAGCGGCCCTCGCTGGTCAGGCTGTTTATAGCCTATCGTTTCATGTCGACTACTGGAACCGGCTTGGCTGGCAGGATCCGTTTAGCAGCAGGCAGTTCACTGACCGCCAGCGGCAATACGACCGCGCCCTAAACACCCAGACCTATACGCCCCAGCTTGTTATCAATGGGCGGCAGAACGTAATAGGTGGGCAAAAAGCAACGATTGAGCACGCAATCCAGACTATTCAAAAACAGCCTGCATCGTCTTTTATTGGGGTTGATGGCCACCTTTCCCGCGATGCCGGGCAAGTAACCGTTACGTATACCCTATCGTCGTCCGGTCCCTATCGGTTAAATATGGCATTGGTGCAGAAAGAAACCCGCACCGCTGTTAGAAACGGCGAAAACGGGGGTCGCATCTTAGTCAACACGAACGTTGTGCGGCAGTTCAGGACCACCGAACAGCCGGGAACGTCGGGCAGTGTAGCACTACCCATTCCCGATGGCCTGCAACCCGACCAGACAGCCATTCTGGTTTATGTTCAACGAAACGATACCGGACAGGTTGTTGGAGCGAAGTTGCTGTAATCGAATCACAAACTCACTGCCTGTTTTCCACCTTTCAATACCATCGTTTTTCCCTGCCAGCGCAGAGTGCCAGTCAGGTTGGCAGGTAACGTAACGCTACCGGCCAGTCCTCCCGCCGGGGTTTTCTGAAACTTCACGGCAATCTCGCCCGATGGGTGCGGCATCCGACCATCGACCGTTGCCAGATCGCCCAGATGGGGCTCAATACGTACCGACCGAAAACCGGGCTCGGCAGGGCGAATGCCACAGGTAATGGATAGGAATCCATAAAGTGGTGAAGCACTCCATGCGTGGCAGTCGGAGCGGGTCGGCTCGGGCTGCTCAGCAAAGGTGGTCAGGCCCATGGCCAGCATGTCGCGCCAGGGGTTTAGCTGCGGAATGAATTGATCGCCCAGTCCCGCTTTTTTAAGTGCCTCGAACAGATAAAACTTGAAATAGAACGTAGTTTGCGTAAGGCCCGTTGAATTGGTTGCGGACGGTGCGTTATCAGGACCACTCATTATTTTCTGCAACAAAGCAGCCTGTTGGGCCACGGGCACCGCATCGGTCAGAACGGCAAGGATGTTAGCATGTTGACTAAAGGTTTTTTTGTTGGGGGTACGGCCTACCGGCGTATCGGCCAGCAGACCCCGGCCCGCATCCCAACACTGGGCGTATACGGCTTTGTTGAGCCGACGCCCTAACTCCCGGTAGCGTTCGGCCTGTTCGTTCTGCCCAAAATGAGCCAGTAAATCGCCCGCCCGGAAATAGGTGTAAACCTGTTGCAGCGTCAGGATGCTGGACCCCTCGTTCACACCCGGTGGTACACCCCCAATGCCCGTTTCCTGACTCCAGGGCCAGGCCCAGTCCACAAAATTCCACCAGGTCATCGGCCCGTTCAGGCCGGTTTTGGTAAGTCGCTGCTCGTGCCAGTCCAACACGCCAAGTATGCCCGGCAACATGGATTTGACAAAGGCATCGTCGGTCCGGTGCATCCAGTAGTCATGGACCATGCATACCCAGAACAGCGAAAATGTCGGGATCACCTGGAAGTCGGCCGATGGATACCGGCTCTGCGTCAGCCCCTCATTAAACCGGCTATGGTCGTAATCCAGGATGGCTTTGCGCATAAGACGGTCGTCGCCCGACACATACAGCGAAATCAACGACTGAATGCGCGTGTCGCCTACGTACTGCAACTGTTCGTAGTAGGGGCAGTCGTAGTATGTTTCGCCCGCACAGAGCCGGGCCGTGCGCCAGCCCACATTCCAGATCGCCTTCAACGTCGTGTCGCCCGGCATGGATGTGGCAGGCGTTGACGTACTGGCCGAAAAGTAAGCTTTCTCCTCAAAGGGGTAGCCCGTAAACTGCCCGACTAAATCTTCCAGCACGAGTGGTTCTTTAGCTGTTTCGACGGTGAGTTGCAGGTAGCGGTACGTCCGAAACCAGAGTGGCCGGAAGGTTCGCCGAGCATTTCCATCCGCTACGTACTGGTCCTCAAATCCGCGCATGACCCGGCCATTCACCTCGTTTCGATTCCCCTTCTGGTTTTTGACATCCACCAGGGCTTCGGCGTAGGTTAACGTAACAACGGCTCCTTTGCCCCGGCTAACGGTCAGTTCAGGATAGGCGTTGGTTAGGTGGCCCTGATCGAGGAGAAATACGGCTTTTGTATTAGCCTTAACCGTTACGGGTGCGTTACCGAGCAGAAAACCAGCGCTCATTTTACCGTTTTCTTCTCGCCGGACTGCTGCCAGCCGAGTTGGGTATTCCTGCATCATGGGGATCTGGCGCGGCACCAGTCCCCAGTTGCCATCGCTGCCGAGGCCGCGCGGTTTTGTAGGATAGCTAAACAGTTTGGCTGCTAGCCATGCCTTATCATCGTAGCCGGGCGTTTCCCAACCCCAGGGATATTGAACCGCATCGACCCGATCGCCATCGCCGGCAACGATGTAGGTTTGCAGTTTAGCCATGTCGTTCTTTATGGGCGAATAGGCGGGGTTCTGGTAGACTTTCCAGCTGGCATCCGTGTTCGCCACTTTTTCAATTGCCCCGTCTCCCTGCAGCAAAAAGCCGGTCTGGTAGGTGATCTGCGCAAAGGGTATGCCTTCGCCCATATTCCAGACCTGGGCGGCCAGCACATTGCGTCCCCCCTGCATAAACGGCGCCAGGTCGAGGGTTTCATAATTCCAGTTCTGCGCATCGGAGCGAGCCGGGCCTATTGCTACCGCCCGGCCGTTTACAAACAGCCGGTAGCGGTTGTCGGCCGATACGTGTACCACAAAGCGCGTGGGCTTCTGCGGCAGTTCGATGGTTTTACGAAAATGATAGATGCCGTACTGCCGCACAGGGGCTGTTGGGTGCAGAATCCAGCGGGCAGGCCAGTAGGTATTGGTCCAATTGGTGGGGGCTGCGTTTGGTACCTGGCCAAAGCCAGTGATAAACGCCATCAGCAAACATAAAACGGGCAGGATCGCTTTCATAGCAGCAATGATATAAATGGAAAAGGACATTTTTGACCGGCTTACTAATTTCGTCTGTCCTGTCGTACTTTCGCCCCGGAATCCTAACCCCTGAAACCACATGTATTTTCTTGGATTTGACCTCGGCAGTTCATCCGTCAAAGCGTGTTTGCTTGAAGCAGAAACGGGCAGGGCCGTAGCCTCGGCATTTTTTCCCGAAACCGAAATGCCCATCGAATCACCCCAGCCGGGCTTTGCGGAGCAGCAACCCGAGAACTGGTGGATAAACGCCTGCCGGGCCAGCAAAGCCGTGATGCAGCAAACGGGTATTCAGCCATCCGACGTAGCGGCCATCGGCATTTCGTACCAGATGCACGGGCTGGTTATTGTTGATAAGGCCTTCAACGTACTGCGCCCATCAATCATCTGGTGCGACAGCCGGGCTGTGCCTTACGGCAACGACGCGTTCGACGCCCTTGGTCACGACCGCGTTCTGAAGCACCTGCTCAACTCACCGGGTAACTTCACGGCGGCAAAACTGGCGTGGGTGAAAGCGAGTGAGCCAGCCGTATACGCTCAGGTAGCCCACTTTATGCTTCCGGGCGACTACCTCGCAGCCCGCATGACGGGCGAAATAGTGACCACTGCATCCGGCCTGTCGGAGGGTGCATTCTGGGATTTCCAGGCCAACCAACCGGCCCAGTTCCTGCTCGACTACTTTGGCTTCGACTCCACCCTGATGCCTGCCATTAAGCCAACCTTCGCCGAGCAGGGTCGGCTAACCCCTGCGGCAGCGGCTGAACTGGGTCTTGCGACCGGAACGCCGGTAACGTACCGGGCCGGAGACCAGCCCAACAACGCGCTATCGCTTAACGTACTGGAGCCAGGTCAGATTGCCGCTACGGCTGGTACGTCGGGGGTAGTATATGGGGTCAGCGACCAGGCCAGCTACGACGCCAAATCGCGGGTCAATACGTTCCTGCACGTTAGCCACACAGCCGACGCCCCCCGCTATGGCGTATTGCTGTGCGTGAACGGAACGGGCATTCTGAATAGCTGGCTGCGCAATCAGGTGTTGCGCGGGTCCGTTAGCTATTCAGACATGAACGTACTGGCGCAGGAGGCACCCGTTGGAGCCGATGGCCTGGTCTGCCTGCCGTTTGGCAATGGGGCCGAGCGAATGCTGGAGAACCAGGATCTGGGTGCCTCGTTCCAGGGGCTTCAGTTGAATCGACACGGACTGCCGCATATGGTACGGGCCGCCCAGGAAGGCATCGTATTTGCATTGTATTACGGCATCAAGATTATGGAAAGCGTGGGCGTAGGGCTGCAAACGATTCGGGCGGGCGAGGCCAACATGTTTCTTAGCCCTCTCTTCCGCGACACCCTCGCCAACCTGACCGGCGCCACCATCGAACTTTACAATACCGATGGCGCACAAGGGGCAGCTCGCGGGGCAGGCATCGGTCTGGGTTACTACAAAACGGCGCAGGAAGCTTTTACGGGGTTGCACGTAACAAAGGCCATCGAACCGGATATGCGGGCGCAGGAAGCGTATCGTGAGGGGTATGAGCGGTGGCAGAAAGCACTAGCCGAATTTTAATAGTTAACCATGAAATGTCTGGCAACTGCCTTAGGACCAACTTGCAGGCAATATAATTCCGTAGTATGATGCCTGCTTTTCTGCCCCCGTTGGTTATCAAGCGGGCCTGTTTTCACATTCCTATTCGGACCCTGTAGGGAGAAAATTAACAGATAAGCCTTTTTATAGTTGATAAGTAGCCTAAAAGCAACTGACCTTTGGGCTACTTTTTGTTTTCAAACCCTGATACGCATGTCTCAACAAAATCTTACCCTCGGCGATACCACCTATTTTCCATTCATCGAGAAACCTGTTGCCTACGAAGGCCGCGAGTCCGACAACCCGATGGCGTTCAAGTATTACGACGCTGACCGGCTCATTCTGGGCACACCCATGAAGGATCTGTTTCGGTTTGCAACAGCCTACTGGCACACGTTCTGTGGCACGGGCGCCGACCCCTTCGGACCGGGTGTAAAACACTTCCCCTGGGATGCCAATCCGGACCCATTGGCTGCGGCTCACGAAAAGATGGACGCTGCCTTTGAGTTTATTACCAAGATTGGCATGGAGTACTATTGCTTCCACGATGTTGACGTAGCGCCCGAGGGCAACTCGAATTCAGAGTTCGAGAAAAATTTCCGCGCCATTGTTGACTACGCCAAGCAAAAGCAGGCCGCCAGTGGGGTGAAACTACTGTGGGGAACGGCTAACCTCTTTAGCCATGAGCGCTACATGAATGGGGCCAGCACTAACCCCGATTTTCACGTCTTGGCACACGGCGGCTGGCAGGTCAAAAACGCCATTGACGCAACCATCGAACTGGGCGGTCGGGGCTACACTTTCTGGGGTGGTCGTGAGGGCTACATGTCGCTGCTGAACACCAACATGAAGCGGGAACAGGAGCACCTGGGTAAATTTCTGCAAATCAGCCGCGACTACGCTCGAAAGCAGGGTTTCAAAGGGGCGTTTTACATCGAGCCGAAGCCGATGGAGCCAACCAAACACCAGTATGATTTTGATGCGTCTACGGTGGTTGGCTTTCTGAACCGGTTTGGGTTGCAGGACGATTTTGAGCTTAACGTCGAAACCAACCACGCTACGTTAGCCAGCCACACCTTTGCCCACGAACTGCAGGTAGCAGCCGACAATAACATGCTCGGCAGTATCGACGCTAACCGGGGTGACTACCAGAATGGCTGGGACACCGACCAGTTTCCGGTGGATGTCTACGAACTGACCGAGGCCATGCTTGTGATTCTGGAAGCGGGAGGGCTTAAGTCTGGTGGCGTAAACTTCGATGCGAAAACGCGCCGGAACTCCACCGACCTCGAAGACATTTTCATTGCCCACATTGGTGGAATGGATACGTTTGCCAGGGCAGCTATAGCAGCCGAAGCCATACTGGGAAAATCTCAGTATAAGAAATTGCGCCAGGAGCGTTACGCCAGCTTCGATTCGGGCGAAGGTGCCCGGTTTGAAAAGGGCGAATTGACGCTCGACGACCTGCGCCAGTACGCTATGACCAACGGTGAGCCAAAACAACTTAGTGGCAAACAGGAGTTGTACGAAATGATTGTAAATCAGTACATTTAGTTGCAGGAAACCTAGACTGGTACGGTTTGCAAACCGTACCAGTCTACTTCAACCCATACGCCGATGCATGTATTCATAGGTTTGGGTGTGGTCGAACTCATCTTTTTGTTGTTTGTTTTAGGCGTATTCCTGCTGCTACCCCTCATGGCACTTGTAGATGTCATTCGAAGCGACTTCAAAGGGGCGAACGACAAATTAATCTGGGTAGTCGTTATCCTCTTTCTGAACATCATCGGCGCAGTATTATACTTCTTTATTGGCCGTAACCAACGTACTACATGAAACACCTATTCCTTACAGTTGGGCTGCTTTTTACTACGTCACTCTTCGCCCAAACGCCTGACGAAACTGCTGTGAAGGCTACTATCACTCAATTTTTTGATGGTATGCGCAAAGCCGATTCTACTCTGCTACGGTATACGCTGGCTCCTGGAGCCAAATTACAGTCTGTTGATAATCGGCAGGGTATTGTTTCCGTAAAAGAGACTACTTTTGACAGCTTTGCAGCCACCGTAGCCAAGTCCCAGCCGGGCGAACTCGATGAGCGCCTAACCGGATTGACCTTTCATATCGACGGCGATCTGGCCACCGTCTGGACGCTATATGAGTTTATATACAAGAGTAAGCAAGACCACTGTGGCGCCGATGCTTTCACATTGGTGCGGCTGGCTGGCGAATGGAAGATCCAAAATATTATTGATACCAGGCGGCCGTGTTTGTAATGTGTTGGTTCGGCACCCCGACGTTCGATCTGCCTTACTGTCCCCACCTCGGCTGTCGCTTCTCCACGAAAGCCGCCATACCTTCTCTGGCGTCGGGGGTTTGCTGCAGTTCCTGAAACTGTTCGTAGAGGAAATTCTGCTGCTCATCTGTCGGCAGCGATTTTAATTGCTGCATGGCCCGAAGGCCAAGCTGCATGGCAGTGGGTGAAAATTGCGTCAACTCGTTGGTTAGGCGAGAGACGCTGCTACTTAACTCAGTGGCGGCCACAACCTCCGTCACTAAGTTTACCGTTAGCGCGTCAGAGGCCGAGAGTGTCCGGGCGCGTAGACACAAGTCCAACGCAGTACGGGCGGGCATGATGTCGAGCAAAACCGCCAGCACCTGAAACGGAAACAGCCCGCGTTTGACTTCCGGTAGGCTGAACGTTGCCGATTCGGCCGCCACGACAAACGTACTGCCCCCCACCAGCAAAAAGCCACCCGCATACACCGGCCCCTGCACCCGAGCAATACTGGGCTTGTGCAGACCCGCCATCAACTCACCCAAACGGACTGGACCGGACGGCTCGGGAACGGATGCCGGCTCTTTTTCATTATTCGACTGCGATAATGCTTTCAGATCCATACCGGCGCAGAACGTATCGCCTGCAGCTGCCAGCACCACGAGCCAGACAGTTGGCGTATGATGTGCATAAGCCAGCGCAAACGCCAGTTCATTCAACATAGACGGGTTAAGCGCGTTCTTTTTTTCGGGCCGGTTTAGCGTAATGGTAAGTACGTGATCGTCGAGCGTAACGAGCAGAAAATGAAACCCCCCGGCGGGCAGTTGAGCAACTTGTGAAGCGGTATAGAGCATGGTGGAAAAGTACGAAAATACCGTTTACGAAATATCCATGATGCATCATACGGGGAGGTGTCTGTTCTCAGTTATCTGAGTAGCTCCAATCAGTTCTGTCTCCTTATCTGGTTATGAAAACGGCTATCTGTCTGCTCTGTGTGCTGTTACTGGCCGGTCAGGCTTCGGCCTCGCATTTGCGGGGTGGATACATTCAGACCCGGTCTGTTTCAGAGACCGCGCTGACGTATGAAGTAACGGTCACTATTTATCATGAGGGAAGTGCAGCCTCAATGGGCGAAAACTCCATTACCCTATGTTTGGGGGACGGTTCCAGCCAGGAAGTTTTACGACAGAGCCGACGCATTACCACCGATGGCCTGCTCAGTATCAGTACGTACCGGCTCGTTCACACCTACGCCGGGCCGGGCACGTACACGCTGACGACCGCCCTGGTCGGCCGGACAACCGCGCGAAACATAGCGGGTGCAACGGAGCATGATCGGCTGGCACTCACAACGACGTTTTCGACCAATACCGGACCCAACCAGACGCCAACGCTTGTGCTTCCGGCAACCGGCTTACAGGCCGCCACCAATCAGCCCCTGATTCTCCCGCTCAACACGACCGACGCGGAGGGCGACAGCTTAGCCTACAGTCTCACCCGACCGCTGATCAGTAGTGCTACCATTCCGTGCTCCAGCCGCCCGGTTGCAACGTATCAATACCCCAACGACCTGACACGCCGGGGCATCTACAACCTGAACAACCGCACGGGTAACCTGACCTGGGATGCACCGGTTGAGCCGGGTAATTACAGCGTGGCTATGACCGTAGGTGAATACCGCAGCGGCATCCTGATCAGCCAAACCCTGATTGACGTGTCGCTGAGTGTGGTCGATCGGCCCGGTACGCCCGGCGTTATTCCACCCTACGAACCGGCGCGGGAAAGCAGCCTTGTAACGGCTTTGCCCAACTACCGAGACGAGGACCTGACGCTGACCGTGTTTCCCAACCCGGTCGAGGATCGGTTGCAGGTCGTCATTCAAACCGGTAACCCGGCTACGGCCCGGACGCGATTGATTGATAGCAATGGCCGGATTCTGCACGAAATAAC
The DNA here is from genome assembly GCA_035296465.1 of Spirosoma sp. Taxonomy (GTDB): domain Bacteria; phylum Bacteroidota; class Bacteroidia; order Cytophagales; family Spirosomataceae; genus Spirosoma. Next base: position 1,427 of record DATHAW010000787.1, on the reverse strand, counting down.
CTTCGGCCGACTGGCCCGCCAACATGAGCAGGTCATCAGCCTGGACAGCCTGACACCGGGCGTTTATGTGCTTCGCGCCGAGACTGGCGGGCAGACACTGGTGCAGAAGGTGATAAAGAAATAGGTGCCGGATGGTTACAGTAGCTGTTTCCAGGTGCCTTTTACCCAGTTGTATTTAAGCGTACTGGGGAGGGCCTTCCAGAAATATTTGTTTACCTCAACGGCAAAGGATGGCTGCATGTAGCAGTTGATGGCGCAGCCTTCGCAGGCAGGCAAACGCCCTTCAAGGGCTACTAATTTCTGGACTTCACCGGATCGATAAAGCGCATACAGGTTGTCATCGATTGAAAAATCTTTCAGCCCCAGGTGATAGCAGGGCAAGACCAGTTTATTCTCGGGCGAAATCACAAGGGTGGTGCTGCCTGCCCGACAAATGGGTGCGTCGATATGGTTGCCACCGTCTTGCCGAAGTTGGATAAACGCATCGTTGATATACACGTTTTTCTGCTTCCCCCACCACGACATCTGCTCCAGCGTATTATCGGAAAGACGGTCGCCGGTTTCTACGGTGTTGTACTCGAACACAGGATTCAGAATCAACATCAGGTCGTTTGGCAGGCAGATTTCCTCGTGCATGGGCCGAATCTGGTGCACATTTCGCTCAAACACCGTGAACAGGATGTCCGGCCGTTCGCCCAGCTGCCGGGCCAGGGCAATAGATTCCATCACCTTATCAAAACAGCGTACGCCCCGTGACTGGTCGTGCTCGTGGGCCACCGGCGAATCGAGCGAGAAATGCAGCATATCGACCAGGCCCCGCAGTCGTTCGGCCTGTTTGGGGTACAGCAGGGCATTCGTCGTAACCGTGGTGATAAGCCCAATTTGTTTGGCCTCCCGGAGCAGGTCGGGCAATTGACGATGCAGCAGCGGTTCGCCACCCGTAAAATCAACGACCCGAACACCTAATCGTTTAAGATCGTGCAGGTTTTGCCGGGCGTTGTCGAGTGTGACGTAGGGCGATGGCCGCTCCCAGATATCGCAAAAACTACAGGTTGCATTGCAGCGATACGTCACGTAGTAGTTGCAAAGAACCGGATGACGAACAAGGCGCATTACGTCAGCATGCCAAACAGGCAGGACAGTTTATCTTTTAAATCTTTACGGTCAACAATGAAATCGAGGAAGCCGTGGTCCAGCACGAACTCGGCACTCTGAAAATCTTTGGGCAGGTCTTTACCGATGGTTTCGCGAATGACGCGCGGCCCGGCAAAGCCAATGAGCGCTTCGGGCTCGGCAATGTTAAAATCGCCCAGCATGGCGTAGGAGGCAGTAACTCCACCCGTGGTTGGGTCGGTCAGCAGCGATACGTAGGGTAGTTTGGCCTGGGATAGTAGGGCTAATTTTGCCGATGTTTTTGCCATTTGCAT
>DATHAW010000786.1:0-2087 GCA_035296465.1 Spirosoma sp. | reverse complement strand
GTTATTAGCATCGAGCGCTACCTGCATATTAGCCACGGCCCGCTGCCGCTGTGCTGCCAGGTTTTGGTGTTTGATTTCGGCTACTTGATACGCACTGGCATACTGACTTTGTTTAAGTTTGTCTGTTTCCTGCTTATTGAAAAAGGTGGGGGTAGGGTTATACTGATAGAACACGAATACCAGCACGCCAACCAGGAGAATCAGGAACTGCATGGGCACTTTCAGCAGCCCGTTCATGAGCAGCCCCAGCCGCGATTGCCCAATAGACTCGCCCGTTAGGTATCGTCCCACCTGCGACTGGTCCGTTCCAAAATAAGACAGCTGCAGGAAAAACCCACCAATTAGGCCCGACCAGATATTATAGCGGCTGTTTGGATCAAACTTCAGGTCGATCAGGTTCATGCGCCCGGCTTTGCCCGCTACGTGCAGCGCATCCATGAACCCAACGTCAGCCGGCAACAACCGCACGGTCAAGAAACCCGCCACAACCATAGCAAACGTAACGATGGCCATTTGTTGCAGGTGCGTATACGAAATGGCTTTTGTGCCGCCTGTTACCGTGTAAAGCAAGACTATCCCTCCCATTAGCAGGTTCGTCCAGTAGATATTCCAGCCTAAAATGGTGGACAGAATAATGGCGGGCGCGTAAATCGACAAGCCCGTCGAAAGACCGCGCTGGAGTAAAAAAAGCCCTGATGTGAGCGTGCGAACGCGCACGTCGAAGCGGTTTTCCAGAAACTCATAGGCCGTAAATACTTTCAGTTTATGAAAGATTGGCACGAATGTAACCGACAGCACAACCATTGCCAGTGGCAGTCCAAAGTAAAACTGCACAAACCGCATCCCGTCGGCGAAGCCCTGCCCCGGTGCCGACAAAAACGTGATGGCACTGGCCTGCGTAGCCATCACCGACAGCCCAACGTGATACCACGGCAATGATTGTCCCGCCAGCAGATAATCGTCCATACTACGGCTTCCCCGGCTTCGATATAGGCCGTAGGTAATAATGCCCAGCAACGTCAGAACCAGAACGCTCCAGTCGAGAACACTCATGACAACCAGGACATTAGTGCGTAAAACAAGCCAATCTCAGCGACTAACGTGCCAATAACGATAGCATAAAGCTGGGGCCATGAGCGAGCAAAGGGAGGTAAACCGGAAGCGTTATCGGGCATAGGAACGGTGGTCTGTCTGACTACAACGGCGAAATTACGGGAAATAGGTGTACCGTGTCAGATATTCCCTCCTTTGGTTAGACAGGAATTAGTCAGGCTGGTGCTTTATAGACATCATAGAGCTAAAGCTTTGCCTTTAGCGTATATAATGGCGGGAACTGACAAAAGTTACCTGCTGCTACAAGCTCAATAAACCGGTTGGTATTCCCTACTCTTTGTTATGTTTAGTTTCTACAATGCTTATCTAAATGCATGGTCATCACCTACTGCCGCGCCCAGATCAACTCCGTTAACGCATCGGCCAACTTGTTCAAGTCAGTTTCGGTATGGTTCCGGTTAGTTGTTATAACCTGCTTAACCATTTCGGCAGGCAGTTTAGCCGCGCCATGATAAGCCCCCAAAATTGCCCCGATTATTGCAGCGGTGGTATCGTTATCGCGCCCAAAATTGACGGCAAACTCAAGGCTTTTGACAAAATCAAACCCACCATAGAGCATAGCCGTAAGGGTAATCTGAAAAATTTCTCCTGACATCAGCGGCAACTCCTGATTGTAGGCATCCAGCAACGTAAAGGCATACTGTCGCCTGGCCAACTCGACAGTATCAGCGCGACCCGTGCGGGGAAAAACCAGTTGGGATCGATTCAGTTGAGCAGGCGACCACTGACCGGCTTTATAGACCACCGTCCGTGCCCGTTGTAGAAATCGATACCCCGCCCGACCCACCAATCGACTTTGGTAATACTGTCGGGGGTCAACGTCGCGCACTACGTTGACAATGGATTCAGTTGAGGCCCCCGGCGTCATGGCAGCCGCCACCATTGCGCCAGTCAGCGCACTAAGGTCACGGGCGTACCCCAAATCGAATAGGGTCAGGCGAAAGGCTTCGCTGTAGGTACGAGCAGGCTGACCA
>DATHAW010000785.1:0-3003 GCA_035296465.1 Spirosoma sp. | reverse complement strand
CTACCTGCTGCAAATGCGGTTCAGCGGCCGTGTGGATAAACAATTGCCTATCCATCTGCTCAGCCGGATATAGCAGTAATTCGACCATTACGTCGAAACCCTCCAGGTATCCCCGCCAGGCAAATGGCGACGATTCAGGCTTGTTCTGGCTTAAATTCGACAGGCTATTCAACGTCAGCATAGCCGACACGGGGTCATTGGTTTCTACCAGCAACTGCACCTGTTCCACTTCCTGCGCTTTTCGGCGTACCTGCCCACTTATCTCCACCCGGTCGAAGTGCTTCGTCAGTTCGTCATGGAGCATGGTGGCGATCATAGCCGCTTTGTCCATGCGTACTTTCCCCTTCTGTTCCCCTAAGTACTCCAGTGCCGCCAGTATTTTATCCTGCGTACTCGCCCCGAATCCTTTGATTTTGGCTACCTGACCCGTTTCGCAGGCCTGCTGCAGGTCGGCCAGGTTGGTAATGCCCAACTCGCGCCAGAGCGCTCCTATTTTTTTGACCCCCAGCCCTTTTATGCGAAACATGTCCATCACTCCCGACGGCGTTTGCGCCAGCAAATCGTCGAGTTCGGTCAGGCGACCGGTTTCGGCAATCTCACGGATTTTCTGGGCGACTGATTTTCCCACACCCGGCAGTTTAATCAGTTCCTCAACGGGCAGGTTAGCGAGGTCGGCGGTGGATTTGTCGAGGGTAAAGGCAGCGGAGGTGAAGGTCCTCGTTCGGAAGGCGTCCCGTTCGTGGAGTTCCATCAAACGGCCGGTTAGTTCGAGCAGATGGACGATTTCAGAATTGGTCATTGCGGAGATAACAGTTACTCCGCAAATTAGGCAATTGGTCGGAAAGGAGACGCAGGCCCGCTGAAGTATTGGACTGACGGTTTACTACATCGGCTTACTAAAAACAAGAGAAATGCCCAAACGTGGCCGGGCAACAGCATCAGGAAGCCCTGTTTGGGCAAACACATTCACACAGCAACCGGCGCTTTGATGGCTGGGTGCGGGTGGTAGTTTTCGAGCGTGAAATCGGCATACGTGAAATCGAAAACGGAACGCACGGCCGGGTTAAGTCGCATCGTCGGCAAGGGTCGAAAGTCGCGGGCAAGCTGCGTTTCTACCTGTTCCAGATGATTCAGGTACAGGTGCGTATCGCCCCCGGTCCAGACAAATTCGTGCGCTACGTAGCCGCACTCCTGCGCAATCATCATGGTCAGGAGCGCATAGGACGCAATATTGAACGGTACGCCCAGAAACACGTCGGCGCTGCGCTGGTAGAGCTGGCACGACAGCTTACCATCGGCCACGTAAAACTGCATCAGTAAATGGCAGGGGGGCAGGGCCATATGGGGCACATCGGCCGGGTTCCAGGCCGAAATAATCATCCGGCGCGAATCAGGCGTGGTCTTAAGCTGACGTAGTACGTCGCTCAACTGATCAATCGTGCTGCCATTGGGAGCCGGCCAGCTTCGCCACTGTTTGCCATAGACGGGGCCGAGGTCACCATTCTCGTCGGCCCATTCGTTCCAGATACTCACGCCGTTGTCGGTCAGGTATTTAATATTCGTATCGCCCCTGATGAACCACAACAACTCGTGAATAATCGACTTTGTGTGGACCTTCTTGGTGGTTAGCAACGGAAACCCTTCTCCTAAATTGAACCGCATTTGATAGCCAAACACGCTGATGGTGCCGGTGCCGGTACGGTCGGTTTTGCGGGTGCCATTGGCCAGAATATGATGCAGGAGATCGTGGTACTGTTTCATTGGTGGGGCTGTTGGACCGTAATTACTGGCTTTTTCGATTGTTGTATCGAAGATTTTTTTGAATATAGGAATATGCCGCAGCCAACCGAGATTAGCATAACGAGCACCATGAATATCAGATAGCCGATGGCAAACCCAATGAATGAACGAAGCGCAACGGTTATCAGGCGCATTTTACCCGCGAACAATTGATAGTACGTTATGGTGTTATAACCAATCATAACCAGCAGCGATAAGCCCATAATGACTGAATAGGCTGCGGCTGACCCGCCCAGCGCCCAGAATAGTACGGTTATGACCAACGACACCAGTAAATGAAAGTTGGTAATAAACGTCTGAACCACAAGCATCTCCGGATAATTGTATCTCTGACGCCGGAATATCATCCAATAGCCAAAGGCATTGAACGGAATCATTAAAATGTAAATTAAATTCTGGTTGCGCTCTATGAATCCGTTGGCGTCCGCCTGAAATGCTTTCAGACGAGCAGACGCATTTGTCATATCACCCTGAAATATCTCCTGACTGGCTTTGACGTAACTAACACCAAGACCGTGCTGAACGAATAATAAAATAGCCCCTAACATAAGCAGCAACGCCAGCGGGCGGTAGTGATTGACTCGCTTGCCAGCCAGAAACTCACGGATGGTGTGTCCGGGGCGGGTCAGCAATTGGCGCAGAGTAAAGGCGATGCCATGGTCAACGTGCCAGACACTGTGTGGAATCTCGTGCCAAATGTAATGCCAGTCGATTGGGTGTGTGTCAGCCCGCTGACCGCATTGATTACAGTAATGACCTACGTACTTGTGTTCGCAGTTTTGGCATGCCACTGGGCTATCCGTACGGTGTTCATGCGAATTATGAGCGAAGGTTGCAGAGGTCATAGGAAAAGACGTTTCCCAAAAATAAGCAATATTTGATTTTCCCTGCCGTCACAACACAGATTTACGCCCCAGTCCTGTGTAATCGCCCATTGACTATTCAGGACTGGGGCGTAAATAAACGAGTGGGTACACTGCGTCTTTTATTACAACAAATCAAATGAGTACGTAATGTCGGTCGTGGGCCGGAACTGCGCCGTTGCTGAGCAGTACTTGTCCATCGACAGGTCGATGGCCCGTTTCACCCGTCCTTCGTCCAATGCCCCTTTGAGCGTGTAGTTAATATGAATCTTCTGGAACGGTGCGGGTATGGCTCCCTTTTGACGCAACCCTTCTACGGTCATCCGAAAGGCTTCGATCA
>DATHAW010000784.1:0-10608 GCA_035296465.1 Spirosoma sp. | reverse complement strand
CAAAAGCCCGCAAAAAAACAGCGATACGCGCATGAAATAATCGTTTGCCCAACCTGATAACGAAAACTCCCTCCCTAAATCAGTTTGGGAAGGGAGTTTTCTGAACAGTCAACTGATTAAGTCAGAACGGGTGAAATTAATAGCCCGGATTTTGATCCTTCTGCTCAAGAGCCGGGCTATTGTCAATTTCCGACTGCGGAATGGGCAGCAGTTCGTGCTTATTGGCAATAAAATACGACAGTGGCTCCGTCTTCAATTTCTTGTTCTTCCGCCAGCGAATGATGTCGAAGTTGCGGATTTGCTCGGCCGCCAGTTCAACCATCCGCTCGTGCATAATCGCATCAAACACCTCGTCCTTCGTCCGGCTGGGGTAGTTTGTGGTCGGGTAAGGGGGCATAGCTACCGACTTACGGGCGCGGACCTGGTTCGTTAGCGCCAAAGCAGCGGTCTGATTACCTAGTTCGTTCTCGCACTCAGCCAGCATTAGCAGTACATCGGCGTAGCGCATAATCCGCATGTTAATGCTGCTCTGCGCGTAACCGTTGTCAATCTTGTACAGCACCGAGTATTTGCGCCAGCTTACCTTCTGGGTTTTGCCATCCACCACCGACGAGTTGCCCTGTACGCGGTCGGCCGTTAAAACACTGGTTTCATTATTAATTTTATCGCCTTCGTTCCAGTACGACATGGCGTAACGGGGGTCATCTTTGGGATCGCCTTTCGAAACGCGCTCGTAAGAATTCAGCATCTTATTGGATGGAATCACATTCCGCCAGCCGATAGCCGAGTACTCCTGCGTCCTGACCGTTTCTTCCTGAACGGCCGAACCATCGCTGTCGCTCCCCCAGTTGTAGGCCCCGCCCGATGGTGCATAAACCACCTCGAAAATTGACTCGGCATTAAACTCGCCTTCTTCGTTGGTCAGGTCCAGGTAGTTATCGACAATTTTGTAGAGACCCGAACTGACCACCTTCTGCAGTTCGGTTTTAGCGCTGGCGTAGTCGCCCATCTGAAGGTATGTACGGGCCAGCAGGGTTTGCGCAGCGGCTTTGGTCGCCCGGCCCAGGTTCTTGGCATCGTAGGTAGCGAGCAGTCCCGGCTCGGCCGCTTTCAGGTCGGCAATAACCAGGTCATACACATCTTTCTGCGTAGAGCGCGGCTTGGCACCATCTACCTCCTTGGCAAATTCTTTATAAATGGGCACACCACCATATAACGTACCCAGTTCATAGTAAGCCCAGGCGCGCAGGAACCGGGCCTCGCCCAGCAGTCGGTCGCGGTCAGCTGGTGCAATGTTCTTCACGGCAGGACCTTTTTCGAGAATCACATTAGCGCGGTGGATGGTGCGATACCACCCCCGCCATATGCTGGCAACGAGCCCGTTGCCCGTATCATGCACCCCATTAAGCAGTTGGTTGCGGGGGGTTTCCAGCTGACCACCCCCGGATGCCATTTCGTCACTTCGCAGGTCGTGTGTGAAAAACCATTCCCGGGAAACCAAGCTGTTTGACTGCACAAGTGCATAAATTGAGTTGACGCCCGCCGTCAGTTCTTCTGTGTTGTTAAAATACGTATCGAAGGTGACACCGTTGGGATTCACCTTGTTGAGGTCATCTTCGTTGCAACTGAGTGCTAGGCCAAGGAGGAGGGCACTGCAAAGGATTGTTTTTTTCATGTTTAATAAGCGAAAGAGTGAACCAAAATCGCACCGGCGAACCGGCCGGAGCGGAGCGAAAAAGTGACTGGTTGGCGTGAGTTGTTCGCTCTTTCGCGCAATCACCCTTTCGCTCTTTGTTAAAAGCTAAGGTTAATCCCGACCATCACGGTGCGGGCCTGAGGATACTGAACGTAGTCGATACCATTGTTCAGCAGGTTATAATTCTTCGAGGACACCTCGGGGTCATAGCCCGTGTACTTCGTGAACGTCAGCAGGTTCTGGCTCGACACGTAGATGCGGGTTCGGCTGAGCACGTTGCGCGTTAGTTTACCAATCGTAGCCGTCGGTATGGTGTAGCCGATACTCAGGTTTTTCAGGCGCAGATACGAGCCATCTTCCAGGAACCGGTCCGACGTCCGGGAATTCTGGTTCGGGTCGCCACTAATCGAACGCGGCACGTCGGTGTTGGTATTCTGGGGTGTCCAGGCGTTCAGTACGTCGGTGGTGGCGTTAAACAACCGGAGCTGCCCCTGCCCAATTACTTTAGTGCCGTTATAGATTTTGTTGCCATAAACGCCCTGGAAAAACACTGTGAAATCAATGTTTTTGTACGTGCCGGTCCAGTTCAGTCCGTAGTTGAACTTGGGAATAAAGCTGCCGAGGTACTTCCGGTCGCTGGCGTCGATTTTCCCGTCGCCGTTCAGGTCGCGAAACCGGATGTCGCCCGGCGACGTCTTGTCATTCTGGTAGGAGGTCTTGGCATCGCCGTCGAGGGCATTGTACCGGTCGATATCTTCCTTACTCTGGAAAATTCCATCAACCACCCAGCCGTAGAACGACTGAATTGGCTGGCCGGCTTCGGTGCGCGTGATGTCAAACCCGCCAAAGTCGGCGTTGGAGCCGGAATTGATGGTGGCGTTCGGGGTGGCTAGACTCAATACCTGGTTGCGCGTGATATCGAACGAACCGGTCAGATTCCAGTTGAAATTTTTACCCGAATAATTATAGCCGGCCGATAGTTCGAAGCCCCAGTTCCGCATACTGCCTACGTTGGCCAGCGGATTGACGGAATACCCCTGCGACTCGGGCAGGGGTACGCGCAGCAACAGGCCATCGGTCCGGCGGTTGTATATTTCAGTACTTAGGTTGATTTTGTTGTTCAGCAACGATGCGTCGAGGCCAATGTTGCCCATGGTGGTCACCTCCCAGCTTAGCTCGTTGTTGCCCAACTGGTTAAAGTACGACCCTAACTGGTTCTGGTTGCCGAATGGGTAGATAGTGTTGTTGGCTTGAATCAGCGGTTGCCAGTCATAGTCGCCAATGGCGTTGTACCCTGTCTGGCCATAGCTGCCTCGAAGTTTCAATTCTGTTATGGCGGGAACATTCTTCATAAATCCCTCTTCGCTGATGCGCCAGCCGGCCGAAATAGCAGGGAACGTACCCCATTTGCGACCCGGTGCAAACTTCGACGAGCCATCGCGCCGAATAGACGCACCCAGCAGGTATTTGCCTGCGTATTCGTAATTCAGACGACCCACGTACGAAATCAGGAGGTTCTCCGACAGCGAACTGTTTCCGTTGGGGTTCGATACACCCTGAATCACCTGGATGTTGTTGTCGGGCCGCTGCCCACTGGCGCTCAGTGCCCGCGCTGTGCTGCGCTGCTGCTCGGCGACAGTCGTCAGGTTAACGAAGTGCTTGCCGAAGGTCTTCTCGAAGGTTAGCTGGTTGGTCATTACCGATGAGAAGAATTCATTGCGGTTTTCGTTCACGTTGGCAATCACCCGGCTCCGGTTGCCGTCATTGTAGATAGGCAAAAACCCGTTGAAACGCGCGTTTGCATAATCAGCCCCAAAGGTGAACCGATAACGGAGGAAGTCGGTGAACCGGACTTCGGCAAAGAGTGACCCCAATAGTTTGAAACCCCGGTCGGTCTGGAACTGCTGTTCCTGTTCGGCCACCCGCAGGGGGTTTTCCGGATCGGTCGCATCCAGCCCCTGTGCGGTGGTGCTGAAGCCTCCAATCTTGGTCGGGTCGCGCTCAGGCCAGTAGGGCGTCATCCGCATAATGTTCATCAACAAACTGCGGCCACCACCGTCTCGTTCCGACCGCCGAAAGTCCGTTGACGCCAGCATCGTCTGCCCGATAGTCAGAAATTTACTTACTTTATGGTCGGAGTTGACCCGGAAACTCTGCCGGTTGTAGTTAGTAAAGGGCAGAATCCCGTCCTGGCTAAAGTAGCCAATTGACGTATAAAAACGCGACGTAGCATTGCCGCCTGATAACGAGACCTGATGATCCATAATCGGGGCCGCCCGGAACATCACGTCCTGCCAGTCGGTTTCGGTTTGCGCAAACGTCTGGGTGGCCCCGGTGTAAATTGGTGTATTCAGGTTTGAAAAACGGCCCGGAACCGGTTGCCCGGCAGCTGTCAGCAGCGACGTACCGTAGCGGATGTATTCATCGCGGTTGAGCAGGTCCAGTTTCCGCCAGGCCGATTGCGATCCGTAGTACGAATCAACATTAATTGTGAGTTTACCATTGGTAGCCCCCCGCTTGGTCGTAATCAGGATAACCCCGTTAGCCGCCCTCGACCCGTAAATGGCCGCCGAAGCCGCATCTTTCAGCACTTCCAGCGACTCGATATCTTTAGGGTCAATGTTGTTCAGGCCACCCGCCGGAACACCGTCGATGACATAGAGCGGGTTGGGGTTGAGGCTGATGGAGCCAACCCCCCGAATCCGGACCACCGGGTCGCTGCCGGGGCTGCTGTTGTTGGTGACTGAAACCCCCGGCACCCGTCCCTGCAAGGCCTGCACCGGGCTGATGACCGGAAGTGCCCGCAAATCCTTAGGTGAAACGGATGATACGGCCCCCGTCAGCGATGACTTTTTTTGCGTACCGTAACCCACCACAACGACTTCACTTAGGGCCTGGTCATCAGCGGCTAATTTCACATCAATGACCGACCGGTTACCTACGGCGACCTCCTGGCGGGTGTAACCAATGTAGCTAAATACCAGCGTTGCCTGCCGGCCGACGGACAGGTTGTACTGGCCGTTTTTATCCGTTGTGGCACCACGCGTGGTGCCTTTCTCAACCACGTTTACGCCAGGAAGGGCGTCGCCGGCTTCGTTGGTGACGGTGCCGGATAGCTGCTGGGCAAAAGCCGTTCCTGCTAATGCGACTAGTGAGATGAACAGCGTTATTCGTAAGGTTCTTAATAGCCCACCGATGCTGTGCCGTACTTGAGTAAAATGTTTCATGAGGAAAGGGTTTGGTTTAACAACTATTGACGATTGATGCGGGTGTATTAGGGGGGCAAAGACGAATACCTACTGAATATACTTGGCTTTCACTAAGCTACAATAAAGATCATAAATTATAAAAATAATATTATAAAGTTGCTTGAAATTTACGTTTTGGCGTTTTCTGACGATCATTCTAAAAGGGATTACCATAGGTAATGAAATTATAAAATCCTGGTCCGGACGTTTCCATACAGGAATTAGCGTGTGTTGTGAAGGCGATCTCCTTTCAGTAGGTTGCCTGAATGTTCCATCAGGCTCAAAAACAATCGAAACAGCACAGTACATGTTACCTGTATAATCCACACGGTTCAACTGATAGTTAGTGATGGATATAGAGCGCGGATTAGCGCAGCGCGTTAGCCTGCTGGTTGCCTCCGGGTTATGTGCAATCAACTACCCAGCTAAGGTAGAAACTACTTTTTATGACCTGGAAAGCCAGGCGGAAGTGGACCGTGTCAGGCCATCGTGTATGAGTAATCACGAGTCCACTTAGTGAGCAGGGGCCGTTTATTCCGAGTAATCCAGATCCTTGCCGAATGTCTCGTTAATGGCAGCCAGACACCAGAAGCCAAGGCCAAAACAAACAGCCGCTACTACAGCACCTGCCCCTAACACACCAATAGATGGCTTTAGCGCCTGGAACGCCGGTATAGTCAGTAACGTAGTGGCCCGAACGTTGTTGGCAACAGACGTAGTGGCCGTAGCGCGGAGGTTGGTGCCAAAACTCTCGGCCGTAATGGTCAGAAACATGGCGATGTAGCCAATGCCGAACCCCATCCCCACGCAAACGGCGTAGAAGGTGTCAGCCGAACGAATGCCGCCAAACAGATATACCCCCACGAACAGCAGGGTCAGGCCCATCATCAGCCCAATCGCTTTCCGGCGCGACCGCAGCCACTGGCTAAGCAGTCCGCTGAACAAATCGCCCGTTACGGTACCGACATACGTAAACATGACGGCTCGTCCCGGTTGTATGGCATCGGGGATGCCAAGTGCCTGCCCGAACTCGTTGGCGAATGTAGCCAGAATGCCAATGACTAGGTAGGTAGGAAGCGCCAGCCCCATGCACCGCAGGTAACGGAGCAGCCGTTCGCGTCTCTGAAACAAGGCCCAGAAGTTTCCCCGGACAACGCCCGTTTGCTGCACCCGCTTAAACATACCCGACTCCAGCACACTCACCCGTAGCACAAGTAGCCCCAAGCCCAGCCCGCCCCCAATGAAATACGTAGTGCGCCAGTCGAATAGGGTGACCGTGAAATAGGCCACGACCGCCCCCAGCAACCCGACACTCGCCACGAGCGAGGAGCCGTAACCGCGCAGTTCTTTTGGGAGAATCTCGCTGACTAGGGTGATGCCCGCGCCCAGTTCGCCGGCCAGACCCAGCCCGGCCACAAATCGCAGCAGGGCGTAGAGTTGCGGGTCGCGCACGAAACCGCAGGCAATATTGGCCAGGGAATAAGTCACTATGCTGCCGAACAGGACCGACAGCCGCCCGCGCTTGTCACCCAGAATACCCCACAAAATGCCACCGAGGAGCAGACCCGCCTGCTGAAAGTTCAGGATGCGGCCACCAACGATGGAGGTATCAGCGTCCGACAGGCCGAGGTCTTTCAGGCTTGGTACCCGCACAATATTGAACAACAAAAGGTCATAAACATCCACAAAATAGCCCAGGGCAGCTACGATCACGGGCAGGGCGAACAGTGGACGGAGTGATTGCGGTTGGGCAGAGGTCATAAGTGCGTGATTACTGAAAAACAGCGATGACATCTTTTCGAAAAGATGTCATCGCTGTTTTTCAGTAAAATAAAATTAAAATTTACCTTACCAGAATCGAATGTACAAGACCGTAATGAGCAGGAGAATAATAGTGGCTAAAGCCGTTGCTGATGGCTGTAGCCGGAACATGCTGGCATCGATGACAAAAGCCTTTGGATTAATCATCGGCCCGGTCAGGCTGATAGCCACCATCAGCAGCACAGTAAAGACGAAGGACCAGCCCATGCAAATCAGGAATGGAATTTCGTAGCCGCCGTTACCATTGGGGTAAGCTGTGTAAAGCAGCGTTTCGTTGCCAAACAGGGCTGGGGCGTAGTTGTTGAACAGAACGGCTAGGGCAAAGCCACCCAGGATCCCCGCTACGGCCGCCGGACCCGTCGTGCGTTTCCAGAAGAACCCCAGAATAAACACGGCAAAAATGCCGGGACTAAGGTAGCCTGTGTATTTCTGGATAAACGTAAAACCTCCCTCACGCCCGATTCCCAGGGCATCCTGCCACGTTAGGGCAATAGACAGCAACATTGCCGCAAAAATAGCAAGCCGCCCTACCCACACCAACTGCGTTTGGGTGGCGTCTTTTTTAATATATTTTTGGTAGATGTCAAGCGTAAAAATCGTCGAGATCGAGTTGGCTTTACCAGCCAGCGACGCCACAATAGCAGCGGTGAGTGCAGCCATTGACAAGCCTTTCAGTCCATTAGGGAGGAACGTCAGAATAGCCGAGTAGGCATTGTCGGCGAGGAGTTTACCACCCGGTGCCATTTCATTCTGAAGGCTACCATTTTTATAGAGAACGTAAGCCGCAATACCTGGCAGCATGACAATAAGGGGCATGAAAATCTTCAGCAGGGCGGCAAAGAGAATACCAGTCCGGGCGGTTTTGAGGTCGGCACCGAGGGCACGCTGGGTGATGTACTGGTTGCAGCCCCAGTAGTTCAGATTCACAATCCAGATTCCGGCAAAGTACATGGCGAGTCCCGGCAGGGTCAGGTATTTGTTTATATCCACTTGTGACGTATTGGGGCCAGGCTTCTCAAAAATCATGTGGAAGTGATCGTCGGCGTCGGTCATCATAGCCTGGAAACCCGCCACTACGTCGTTGCCGAGGCCGAACTTCTGGCTTACCAGCGTCAGCGCGATGTATGACGTTACCAGTCCACCAATGATGAGCACGGCTACCTGAATAACGTCTGTATAGCCAATCACTTTCATGCCGCCCAGTGTGATAACGATGGCAAACACACTGAGACCAATGACAATGGGATGAAACGAATCGGCTCCAACTAAGGTGCTGATGGCCAAAGCGCCTAAGAACAAGATAGACGTAAGGTTAACGAATATGTACAAAAACAGCCAGAAGATGGCCATAATCAGGCTGACCGTTTCGTTATACCGCGTTTTCAGAAACTGCGGCATGGTATAAATGTGGTTTTTGAGGTAAATTGGCATAAACCACACCGCCACAATAATCAGGGCAAGAGCCGCAAACCATTCGTACACGGCTACGGCAATCCCAAACGTGAAGCCATTGCCCGACATACCAATGAACTGCTCGGCCGAAATATTGGAAGCTATCATGGATGCCCCAATGGCCCACCAGGTTAGTGACCCTTCGGCCAGAAAGAAATCTTTGGTGTCAAGCTTAGTGGTGTGTTTTCGCTTGTAGATCCAGTATCCATAGGACGAAACGCCAATAAAATACAGTAGGAAGACGACGTAGTCCGTGGTATTGAGTTGATTCATTGGTACACGCAGAAAATAGGGTTGCAGGATTAGCCCGTAAAAAAGCAACTATTTCTTCAAATAGGGACTAATCAGGGCTAAAATCATTTCTGGAAATGATAATGTTCGGCTTTGTCTATTCCTCCACAAAATCCAGTTCCTTCCCGAATGTCTCGTCGATGGAACTGAGCGACCAGAACGCCAGTCCATAGACGAGCGCACCCAGCAGCCCCGCTGCCACCAGGGCGCCCAGCGTTGGCTTAAGAGCCTGAAAAAACAGGGTCATCGGAATAAGCATCCCGCGCACTACGCTCGGTACCGACGTTGTGGCGGTGTTGCGCTGGTTAGTGCCGTAACTTTCGGCCACTGTAGTCAGGAACATGGCGATGTAGCCTGTGCAGAAACCCGCCAGTAAACAAACCGTATAAATGCAGCTCGCGGTGCTGATGCCGCCAAACAGGTAAATTGTGCTCAGCAGCATACTGAACAGGAGCAGGCCCGTTATGGCTTTCAGCCGTGACTTCAACCACTGGCTTAAGGGGCCGCTCAGCAAATCGCCCCCGGCCAGCCCAACGTAAATCATCATAACGCAGCGGCCGGGTTTCACCATATCGGTCAGACCGAGCGCCTGCCCAAACTCATTCGCGAACGTAGCGAGAATGCCGACAATGAACCAGGTTGGAACTCCCACTGCCACAAACCGTAAATATTTAATCGTCTGGGGCCAACTGCTGAAAAAATAAAGAAAGTTACCCCGGCCGATACCCTCGTGTTCGGTTTTCATCCGGCTGAACAACCCCGATTCAAACACGCTTACCCGCAGCAATAGCAGGGCCAGCCCCAGGCCGCCACCCACCCAAAATGCCGTCCGCCAGTTGAAGTACTCGACAGTAAGGTAAGCTACGCCGGCGCCCAGGTAGCCGATGCCCGCCACAATGGACGACCCGTAGCCCCGGATTTCTTTGGGCAGAATCTCCGCAACCAACACCATGGCCGCCCCGATCTCGCCCGACAACCCTATCCCAGCCACGAAACGTAGCAAGGCATACGTGTTTACGTCCTGCACAAAACCGCAGGCAATGTTGGTAAGCGAATAGGTAATGATACTGCCAAACAACACCGACATTCGTCCCTGCCGGTCGCCCAGCACACCCCACAGAATACCACCTATCACCAGACCGGCCTGTTGGCAGTTCAGAATAAACGTTCCTGCCTTAGACACTTCGGCCTCCGTTAGGCCCAGCGACTGCAAACTCGGTACACGCACAATACTAAAAATGAGCATGTCATAAACATCCACAAAAAACCCCAATGCCGAAACAATGACGGGCAGCGCAACTAAAAGACGAAAGGATGGACGGGCCGGTGGTGAGGACGGAAGGGTTTGCATTATGGAAAACAGCAGAGCGCCTGGGCTGAAATAAAGAGAAGCCGTCAGCGAGAAACCTCATCTCTACAAGTTTGGCTATGGATCAGGGCCAAGTTAAGCTAAACGAGTGGATGTTACGTTTAAACAAGTCATAAAACGTGGTGAACACATCGTTTAAGTGAAATCGTAGGTGTTGTTCGGTTCCTTCGTTATTTTGGGGCAGCCATTCTTTGTTATGAGATCGCCCCTTTTTGTCATTTGTCTTTGTATCACTACCGTATCAAGCCACCTCCTATCTGCTCAGCCTGATCGGGTGCCTGTTGACCCCGTTGCCCGCTACGATGCGTATGTGCAGCAGGCTATTCTGGATTGGCGCGTACCGGGGCTGACTGTTACGGTTGTGAAGGATGGCAAGGTGTTGCTTAAGAAGGGCTATGGTGTTCGTGCAGTGGGCAACAAGGCCGAACCGGTAAACAGCCAGACACTCTTTGCCATGGCCTCGACGACTAAGGCCATGACGGCAGCCTGCCTTGGTATGCTCGTAGACGAAGGGAAACTCAACTGGGACGACCCCGTCACCAGGTATCTGCCCGACTTCCAACTCTACGACCCCGCCGTTACGCGTGACCTGCGCGTGCGGGACTTGCTCACGCACAATGCAGGTTTGGGCAATGCCGATTTTTTATGGACAGCGATGCAGATTCCGGCCAGTGAGATGCTCTATCGACTACGTCTGCTGAAGCCAGCCTACTCACTACGGTCGAGCTTTA
>DATHAW010000783.1:0-1981 GCA_035296465.1 Spirosoma sp. | reverse complement strand
GACGTGTTTGCCATTGATTTAGGTTAGTTAATACCATGTGACGCGCAAAATTCGTTAATTTGGGCTAACGTTTCATACGGCCTGTTGGTCCTTGCGCGTTTTGAATACGAGTACACACGTACTATTGTCGAATGTCCCGTTATCTCCCCTACCGATCATTATCATTATTGGCGGTCCTTATTTCGCTGACCGGGGGGCTAATTTCGTGTTCACAATACAGCACCAGGCCCATTAGCCGAGGCTATCATAACCTAACGGCCCACTTCAACGCGTACGTCATCGCCCGCGACCAGATCGAAAGTGCGGAACTGGCTCTGTTCAAAACTCGTCAGGAAAATTACAATCAACTTCTGCCGATTCTTTTACCCGTTGATTCAATGCGGACGCTGGCAGTGAAGCCGCAGCTGGATGATGCGATCAAGAAAGCCTCGCTCGTTCCCGAACGGCATCAGAACAGCAAATGGGTCGACAATGCGTATACACTCATTGGTCGGGCACGGCTGTTAAAGCAGGATCTGCCCAATGCCATAGAGGTATTCAAGTACGTAAATACCAAAGGCACCGACGAAAACGATAAGCACGAAGCGCTGGTGGGCCTGATGCGGGCTTACGTCGAAGCGGCCGACTACCCCAATGCGCTGAACGTAGCAGAATACTTACGCACCCAGCCGCTGAATAAAGCCAACACCCGCGATTTCTACCTGACCAAAGCATATCTGCACCAACGCAAAGGCGAGTATGTAACAGCGGTCGGCATTCTGGATGCTACGTTCCCGATGTTAAAAAAAGGCGAATCGACCGCCCGGCTCCACCTCATTTCGGGTCAGCTCTACGACCTGATTGGTCAATCGGCAAAAGCAGTGGAGCAATACCGCCAGGTGCTACGCGCTAAGCCATCGTACGACCAGTCATTTTATGCCAACCTTTATGCAATCCAGAGCAATGGACTCACGGGCGATCAGAAGCGCGTAGTGCAGTCGGCTGCTACGTTCGAGAACCTGCTTAACGACCGTAAGAATGCGGACTTGAAAGACAAGATTTATTTCACGATGGGGCTGCTGGAAGCACGTAGTGGCCGAACCGACCGGGCCATTAATTTATACAGTCAGTCTATCCGGGCAGCCGGTGCCAACACGGCACAGGTGCCGTTTACGTACCAGGAGATCGGTCGGCTCTATTTCGAGAAAAAAGCCGATTATGCAAAGGCAAAAGTCTACTACGACAGCGCCATGGCCCTGTTGCCTAGGCAATCTCCGGATTATGCGTCTGCTGAAACCCGTAAGAAAACGCTCGATGAGTTCGTAGAGTACCAGACAACAATTCGCACCGACGACAGCCTGCTGACACTGGCCCGGATGGACCCAGCCGAACTGGACAGAGTTCTGGATAAAGTGATTACACAGCGCGAGAAAGAAACTAAAGCCCAGGCTGCGCTGGCACAACAGATAGCAGAGCGAGCCGGGAGTGGCTCTATCAGCGCTGTGGCGGGTGCCACTAATTCCAGCCTCCCGGCCAACGAGCGCTGGGTATTGTATAACCCGGTGGCACTGAGCCAGGGACGGCAGGAGTTTTCAGTACGCTGGGGTAACCGGCCACTCGAAGACAACTGGAGACGCAGCAGTAAGGAGTCGTCAGAATCTGTAGCGGCTATCAACAGTCCGCTTACGGGTGGTTCGGCCGCCAACGGAATAAATCCAAATGCCCCCTTATCGGCATCGGGCGTTTCCGGGGTTAGCAACGCTACAACCGCTGGACCTGTGAGCGAACAAACCAGGCAGAGAAATGAGCTTATGCGTCAGATTCCACTGACGAAGGAAGCCCAGGTGCAGGCAAACCAGCGCATTGAAAACGCATTGTATAAACTGGGCAAGTTGTATAAATTTCAGTTGAGCAAACCCACCGAGGCCATTCTGATGTTTGAGCAGTTGCTGACCCGCTACCCCAACACCCTCCCCAAACCAGAGGTTTACTACCTGCTTTA
>DATHAW010000782.1:0-4864 GCA_035296465.1 Spirosoma sp. | reverse complement strand
CGGCGGTAGGATCGTCGGGGTTCTTGTCCGGATGGTATTTAATAGCCATCTTCCGATACGCCTTTTTCAATTCCTCCGGTGATACGTTCTTGTCGACGCCTAATATTTCGTAATAATCACGCTTGGTTGCCATTTCGTCTAAAAGAGTGAAAGAGTGGAAGTGGAAGCGTGAAAGAAGAGATAGTCTGCATCACTCTTTTGCCCTTTCACTCTCTCGTCATTAAGCTCCTACAATCACTTTTGCAAACCGAATAACCTTGTCATTCAGGTAATATCCTTGTTCAATTTCGTCGATAACCTTGCCTTTGAGATCGTCACTAGGAGCCGGAAACTGCGTAACCGATTCGTGAAGGTCAGCGTTAAAGGGCTCCCCTTTGGCGGTCATTGGTTTTAGTCCTTTCGCTTCCAGCGTTTTAAACAACTTGGTATAGATAAGCGACACCCCTTCTTTCAGGGCAGCTACGTCATTCGTGTTGTCGATGGATTGCATGGCCCGCTCAAAATCGTCGACAACGGGAATCAAGGCCTGCAGCAGTCCTTCATTGGCATTACCGATTAGGTCAAGCTTTTCCTTTGCCGTGCGCCGGCGAAAATTCTCAAAGTCAGCGTACAGACGCAGGTATTTATCTTTTAGTTCGGCAATTTCGCGACTGCTCGAATCAACCACAGCTTCCTGAACGGTCGACTCGCTGCTGGTCTCATCCGGCTCACCGCCATTGACGGTTACGGCTTCTTCGGTAGTGAGTTCGTCGCCCTCTGCTGATGCTACGTCAGCGGCCACGTTGTCAGGTTGTACTGTATCAGTGGACCGATTTTCGTCCAGTGTGTCTTTATTTTCCATTGATGAACTCTTATTTCTCGTCCAGAAATTCATAGGCAAAGATGGGCAAAACCCCGGCCAAAACCGCGCTGACTGACAAGTTGACACACTAATTAGGTTCAATCAGTGCAGGATTATCCTAACTTACTGGATTTAATAAGCCAGCTAAATCGTTCTAAGCGAGTCTGCTTATTTTATTATGCACGCTCCAGCCAGCCACTACGCCAAACTCATCAAAGCCAAAGCCATAGAGCTGGGTTTTGACTTTTGTGGGGTGGCCAAAGCCGATTTTCTGGAGGACGAAGCCCCGCTGCTGGAAACGTGGCTTAAAAATGGTATGCACGGCCAGATGAATTACATGGCTAATCATTTCGATAAGCGACTCGACCCCCGTTTGCTGGTCGATGATGCCAAGTCGGTAGTGACGATGCTCTTGAACTATTCCCCCCAGCAGCGACTACCCGAAGATGATACTGACTATAAACTGTCTAAATATGCGTATGGGCAGGATTATCATTTTGTTATCAAAGACAAGCTGAAGGATCTGATGGCTTATATTCACGAAGAGATTGGTGAGGTAGGTGGCCGGGCATTCGTGGACTCGGCACCGGTGATGGATAAAGCCTGGGCAAAGCGGGCAGGCCTTGGCTGGGTGGGTAAGCATACGAACCTGATCAACCGGGCGATTGGGTCTTTCTTTTTCATTGGCGAACTGATTCTTGACCTCGAACTTGAACCTGATGGCCCCATTACCGACTACTGCGGCACCTGCACCCGCTGCCTCGACGCCTGCCCCACCGGTGCTATCGTTGATCCTTACGTAGTGGATGGCAGCAAGTGCATCTCTTACTTCACCATCGAACTGAAAGAAGCCATTCCCAACGAGGTACGCGGTCAGTTTGAAAACTGGGTATTTGGCTGCGATATATGTCAGGACGTATGCCCCTGGAACCGGTTCGCAAAGCCGCATACAACACCCGCCTTCGATCCCCATCCTGACTTGGCTGCTTTTAAGAAAAACGATTGGGAAGAGATTACGGAGGAAGTTTTTCAGGAGGTTTTCCGGCGGTCGGCGGTAAAACGTACCAAATTAGACGGCCTGAAACGGAACGTAGCGTTTAATCAACCGAGTCCGTCGCCCTCCTGAATTCTTCTATTTCACGAGTCCATTGGCCTCTGGTAAAAAAGTCAGGAGAAAAAACGGCTCAACGCATCTCCCACCCGCCAGACATCTTCAAACGTATTATACAGCGGTGTCGGCGCCAGCCGGATGCAGTCGGGTTCGCGCCAGTCGCCAATAATTCCCTGTTTGGTCAAGTAGGCAAACAAGTCTCGTCCTCTCTCCCGAACCAGCAGCGACAACTGGCAACCCCGCTGATTCGGGTCATCGGGTGTCAGTAGCTGCACGGCATCGAAGGAGGCCAATACGTTCTCCAGATAACCCGTCAGTTTTTCGCTTTTTTGCCGAAGTGCGGCCATTCCTGCTTCATCCGTAATTTTCAGCGCAGCCCGGTGCAGCGCCAGCGCCGGAATGTTGGGCGTACTGAGCTGCCACCCATCGGCTCCAGGTTGGGGCAAAAAACCAGGCGTCATTTCAAAGCGTTTGTCTTCCCGGTAGCCCCACCAGCCCGCTAGCCGCGGTAAATTACGACTGTGGTGTTTCTGATGTATAAATATGCCCGACACTGCACCTGGTCCACTATTGAGGTATTTGTAAGAGCACCACGTAGCAAAATCGACGCCCCAGTCGTGAAGCCGCAGGGGTATGTTACCAATGGCATGGGCCAGATCGAAACCAACCGGGATGCCATACTCACGAGCCGTTTCGGCAATAGCCGCCATGTCATAGACCTGCCCGGTATAATAATTAAGGCCACTCATCCAGATTACCGCCAGTTCGTCGGCATGTTCGGCAATGGCCCGCCGGATGTTGGTAGTGTGTATCAGCCCTGTGTCCGTATCGGGAACAACTTCGATCAGGGCATCAGCCGGGTTAATCACTGACGCCAACCCAGCCCGATGTCTCACATGCGTTTCTAAGGCGTACTGATCAGACGGAAAATCACCTTTGATGGTCAGAATCTTGTATTTCCTGTCGGTTGGCTGGTAAAACGATGCCAGCAGCAGGTGGATATTGACCGTCAGGGCGTTCATGGGGCACACCTCGGCCGGTTCTGCGCCAACGATGTGAGACAAAGCCTCTTTGCACGTAGTGTGATACCCCAACCACGTCTGGTTAGTTTCTTCGCCTGGCTCAAACCACCCCTCTACCCCTAAGTTCTGCCAGGTTGTCAATTCCTGTTCGAGAGCCGCCCGCGCTGATTTGGGCTGTAGTCCGAGCGAGTTGCCACACAGGTAGGTTAGCGACTGACCATCGCTTTGAGGAATGTGAAAGCGGTCGCGAAAATGGCGAAGCGAGTCGGTGTGGTCGAGGGCCTGCGCGAAAGCCAGGGTGTTTTCATACGTCATAAGAGACGGGTACTACAGAACCTATAGTTCCCTATTGTTCCGAAACACTGTTTCAGGTCTTTTTGATTTTGCCATTTGCGCCCGGCACATAATTAGTAGGTGACCTGAAACAATGAAGCTAACTAGTACCCATTTTTATAAATCAAATGTTGAGGTTTATGACTACGAACAGTTTTGAATAAATAGTTTTGGTAAGTGTCTCTTGCCGAGCAAGTTTATAATGTTTTTATAGTCACGGCAAGCCTCGTCTGTTTGGCCAAGCTGCTTTTCCAAATTGGCTCTTTGGAAGTACAACTTCTCGCTGTATGGATTGCGCCGAATCAATTCATTAATCTGGGTAAGTCCCTGTTCGTAATTCTTTTCTTCTATGGCAGCCACTAACTGAGTTGTATAATACTCATCATCTTTCACCGATGTCGACGAGCCGTATCCCACTACGACTGTTTCATTCTTACTTAAAATGTATTCCGGTTTTACTTCCTCCACGTAGAAGTTCTTATCTCCCAATAAAAACGTAACAGGCAGAATCATCATAATACTGTCCTGATTACTCTGCTGGCCAGAAGGTAACCAAAGCTTTTCTGTTGATTGAATAACTTTCCTCACTTCCCCATCAATGGCTTTGCCTAACGAATTAAGTATCGCTACGTTCACCAGCTTTCCTGATGGCGCTATCGTAACAGAAATCAGTGAGGTACCTACTATCGCTTTCTGCTGTGCTTGTGAGGGGTAGCGTAGGTTACGCATTAGTTGTCGCCCAAATTCCTGAGTCCCATTTATGAAACGATCTTCGGGGAAAGCACGTAGGGTATCAATCCTGGCCGAAACCGGACTTGCCTTGAAACAGCCTATCAGCAATAAACTGCTGAATAGAAACGGTCGATTAAAAAGTCGCATAGGGCTTTGGGTTGAACTATCAAACCTGATTCATCTTCACTTAGCTAGTGCCGCAACAGGCTATGCAAACCTGCTATAGCATTCTGCTTTCGAAGTGAGTCGCAGTTACCAGGCTTCAGGCCAACAACGTAACAAACTTTTTATTCAGGTTTCAGAGGTAACCTCTCAATCCAAATCCTCCATTTTCAGCCAAATCTCGTAGGTCACCGATCCGGCATTAGGTAACTATTCTCGCCAATCGCATGCAGACTAATTGATTTAGCAAAGCTGTTGAATCAATTAGTCTGCATGCGATTGGCGAGGGATCACCACAACCTATTTGTCGTTACTCCCTATCCAATCAGTTGGGCGAAACCTAAAAAATCGCTTGTAGCCAGAATTGCCTTAACCGAGAATGTTTCATTTCATCCGGCTGAAATGTCACTTCGCCAGGTTTAGCACTGGCTATAGGAATGGGAGTTTCCAACTTCGGAGCCGTAAACAACTAAAAACTAATGTTCCAATGAAGTATCTCATCTTACTCCTCACCATGTCAGTTGTGCCCTTTAGCTTGTCGGCACAAACCAAACCGACCTACCGCAAGTCCAACACAACGGCTGTGCGGCAGGCGCCCACGCGTCAGGCAGTTGCCCGATCTACCACGGCACCAACCAACGCATCTGCTTCGGCCGGTAAGTC
>DATHAW010000781.1:0-5152 GCA_035296465.1 Spirosoma sp. | reverse complement strand
AAATGGGTATCAGCAAATCGGTAAAGGATTGCCCGGCCTCAAACCGACGACGTTTGGTAAAATCGAGTGGGTCGATCATCGTAGCAGCGGTATCGGTGGTTTGACCAGCGCTACGGTCCTCGTCAAAAATCATGTCGACCAGAAAACCCCGCTCGTCGCGGAACCGACGTACCTGCTGAATACCCGGCGTCGAAATTTTGATTGCCTGCTCCGACAGTTTCATCTTATAATCCCAGTGCTGCCTATTTTTGATAGCAGCTAGCTTATAAACCCCACCCAGCGCGGGCTGGTCATAGGCCGTTACGAGCTTGGTGCCGACACCCCAGACATCAATTTTGGCGTCCTGTTGTTTCAGGCTGTTGATGATTGTTTCGTCCAGGTCATTACTGGCCACAATAACCGTATCGGTAAAACCAGCGTCGTCGAGGAGTTTCCGGGCTTCAATACTCAGGTACGCCAGATCGCCCGAATCGAGCCGGATGCCGCCAAGTTTATGCCCTTGTTCTTCCAGCTGACGGCCTGTTTCAATAGCGTGCCTGACGCCCGTCAGGGTGTCGTAGGTGTCAACCAGCAGCGTTACGTTGTTAGGCATCATGTCGGCATACGTATCGAATGCCTCCTGTTCGCTGTTGAACGACATTACCCAACTGTGTGCATGAGTGCCCCGCACCGGAATATCGTACAATTTGCCGGCCAGCACATTCGACGTAGCGTCGCAGCCACCGATGTAGGCTGCCCGGCTGGCTGTCATGCCGCCGTCGGCCCCCTGCGCCCGGCGCAGGCCAAATTCCAGCAAGGTATCTGTCCCGGCCACCAGCCGCAGCCGGGCGGCTTTGGTGGCAATCAGCGACTCAAAATTGATCAGCGTCAGCAGGGGCGTTTCAAGTAGCTGGCACTGCAGGATGGGTCCCCGCACCCGCACCAGCGGTTCGTTGGGAAACACAACCGTGCCCTCAGGCACGGCGTCAATGTCTAAAGTTAGCTTCAGGTTGGCCAGGTAGTCAATAAAACCAGCGTCAAACAAGGGCTTTTCATCGCTACCGGTGAGCGTTTGCAGGTAGGCCAGGTCTTTCTCAGTGAAGCCGAAGTTATTGATAAAGCCAATGACGTTGGTCAGTCCGCAGGCCACAGTGAAGCCCCCACCAAACGGATTTTTCCTAAAATACAGATTAAACACCGCTTCCTTTTCAGTCTGGCTAGCCACTTCGCCAGTAGAGGCTTCCTGCCGTGCATTATGGGCCTTCCAGTATCCATAGGCCATGGTAACCTGGTAGAGATCAGTGAGCAGGCTCAGCGAGGTATCGTAGAGTTTATTAATCATGGGCGCGAAGGTACAGAGCCGAAGGCACACAAAATTTTGTTGAATACAAACAAATAACCCAGTAAATTGGTCTGATAATTGCCACGGGGCACGTTCAGCGGTTACGTGCCCAACGCCAACTATTGTTATCCTTCAGCCCGTACCTCCACCGGTAACTTCATCATGCAGAAGCTCAGTTTATCCCAGTCGCTCCAGCAAAAGCTGTCTCCGCAGCAGATACAGTTCATAAAACTCCTGCAAATACCAACCATTGAACTGGATGCCCGAATTGAGGAGGAGCTGGAAATAAACCCCGCGCTGGAAGAAGGAGCCAACGAAGAACAGGAGCAAAAAGAGGACGATTCGTTCGACGATGAGTTCGATGACTTTAAGGACAGCAACGAAGACCTTGATATTGACACCTACCTGCAGGGTGAAGACTATGCCGGGTATAAAATGCAGGGCGATGGCAATTACGGCGAGGAAGACCGCGACATGCCTATGGCCACCAGTTCGAGCCTAACCGATTCGCTGCTTCAGCAGTTTGGCTACCTTCAGCTTACTGACGGACAGCGCACTATTGGCCTGCAACTCATTGGCAGCATCGAAACCGACGGCTACATTCGCCGGTCGCTGCAGGCCATTGTAAACGATCTGGCTTTTTCGCAGAACGTGTTTACTGATACGGATGAAATTGAAGAGGTGCTGCGCAAAATTCAGTCTTTCGATCCAGTTGGTATTGCGGCCCGCTCACTTCAGGAGTGTCTTCTGCTGCAACTCCAGCGCAAAGATCAGTCGGACCCATACAACCTGCTGGCCATTCGCATCATCGAGGATTTCTTTGAAGAGTTTTCCAAAAAACACTACGACAAAATACAGCGTCGGCTCAACATCAGCGACGATTCGCTGAAGAAAGTCATCGACATCATCATCAAACTGAACCCTAAGCCGGGCTCGGTAGAAGGCGACGCCAGCACGGCGCAGTACCTGGTTCCCGACTTCATCCTTACCAACAACGGTGGCAAACTGGAGCTATCGCTCAATTCCAAAAACGCACCTGAACTCCGGATCAGCCGCTCCTTTGCCGACATGCTCGATACGTATGACAAGAGCAGCAAACAAAACAAGTCGCTAAAGGAAACCGTATCGTTCGTGAAGCAGAAACTCGATGCGGCCAAGTGGTTCATCGACGCCATTAAGCAGCGTCAGCAAACACTGCTCCGAACCATGAACGCCATTGTGCGCTTCCAGTACGACTTTTTCCTGACTGGTGATGAGTCTAAACTGCGGCCCATGATCCTGAAAGATATTGCGGCCATGATTGACATGGACGTATCGACGGTGTCGCGGGTGGCCAACAGCAAAGCCGTACAAACAGAATTTGGCATTTACCCGCTCAAGTATTTCTTTTCTGAAGGCATTGCCACCGATTCGGGCGAGGACGTCAGCAGCCGTGAAGTAAAGAACATTCTGCGCGAGATGATCGAAAATGAACCCAAGCTCAACCCACTATCGGACGACAAGCTCGAAAAAATTCTCAACGACCGGGGCTACAACATTGCCCGCCGGACAGTTGCCAAATACCGCGAGCAGCTCAACATTCCTGTGGCCAGACTCAGAAAAGAACTATAGTCAGTTAGTGAGTCAGGAGTGATGAGCGACAAAAGCCAGCAGCCGTTGATACCTTTGCAAACCGAAACCCCTGATTGGCGACAGAGCAATCATAACGCATCGCCTATCACTCTGAACTCCTCATTGACAACGTCTCTTGCCCGCTTTCTTTCGGTTGTCTGTCACCCGCTGCTGATGCCGACATTTGCGTTCGGAATTCTCTTGTTTCAGGTGCCCCAGGTGCTGGGCGTTGATGTCTTTCCGGCTACGTTACGTCTTAGCTTACTGGTGCTCATATTCGTGGGTACGTTCGGGGTGCCCGCCCTGCTCATTTATTATCTCTACCGCAGCGGCTATGTGGAGACCCTCCACCTGAAAACCCTTGCCGACCGTAAGCTGCCGTTTTTCCTGACTGCTTTTGTCTACGCGTTCATGACTATTCTGTTTGCTTATCGAATGGAACTGATCTCGACCATTGCGCCCGAAATTGCGGTTTTGCTGGGCAGCATTACGGTGTCTATTCTACTGGTTGGGATTATTAGTCTTTACTGGCAAATCAGCGCCCACACGGTTGGCCTGAGTGGTGTTATGGGGATCATTGCCGGTATAATGCTTAAATTCAGCCAGTCCGACTTATTTGTTCCCCTGTTATTGAGCATCTTGTTAACGGGTTTTGTGGGCAGCGCCCGTCTGAAACTCAACGCACACACGCCCGCCCAGATCGGTGCCGGTTTTGTGCTGGGATTATGTGTTAGCTTGGCAGCGGTATTCTGGTTGGTATAAGTTTAATAAACGCCCGGAACGAAATGTAGCGTAACCTTCCGGGCATGAGGTGTCCACTTCGCTGCCGGTGAGCCGGTGCTATATAGAGTAAGCGTATGTATGAAAATCTTCTGTATGCAACAGACGGCGGTGTTTGCCGGATCACGCTCAACCGTCCACAGGTCTACAACGCCCTCAGTGCCGGCCTGATCCACGACATCACCAGCGCCATAACAGACGCCGGGTCCGACGATTCTGTCCGCGTGGTCGTGATTACCGGTACGGGCGATCGGGCATTCTGCTCGGGCGCTGACCTGAAAGAAGGGTTTGCTCAGGCTGCCAAAACAGGAAATGGGCTGAATCTGGGCGACTCACTACGTAGCGGCTACCACCCCATGATCCGGGCCATTCGAAACCTACCTAAGCCAGTCATCGGGCGCATCAATGGCGTGGCAGCCGGAGCGGGGTGCTCGCTGGCGCTGGCCTGCGATATGGTGATCTGCGCCGACGAAGCCTATTTTAGCCAGATATTCGTGAACATCGGTCTTATGCCCGATGCCGGTTCCACGTTTTTTCTACCTCGCCTGGTTGGACCCCAGCGGGCGTTTGAACTGAGCAGCACGGGGCGGCCAGTGTATGGACCTGAAGCAGCCCGGATTGGGTTAGTGAGTCAGTCCGTTCCGGCCGCTGAACTCGATGCGGCTGTGAACCAGATGGGTGGTTACTACGCCACCGCGCCTACCCGCGCCATTGGTGCCATGAAATTAGTCATGAATAAATCGCTGTATTCCGACCTCGATCAGCAGATGGAGCAGGAGGCTGAGAATCAGGACAAGTTAGGGCAATCGGCCGATGCCGCCGAAGGAATAGGTGCATTTTTGATGAAGCGTTCGGCAAATTTTTCGGGCCGTTAGTTTGACACGTCTGGGTTATTACGTACTTTTGCCATCCCAATCAACGGGAAACGCCTTTAAGGCAATGCATTCGTACTGGGGGCGCGTCCGCTATCAATTGGACAGAGCACCTGACTACCTTGTATTATAATTCGCATTCGTAGCTCAATTGGATAGAGCACCTGACTACGGATCAGGAGGTTTGGGGTTCGAATCCCTACGAGTGCACTGAGAATCAAGGACTTACACGACAAAAACCGTGTAGGTCCTTTTTGGTTTCTATATGGTTTATACCCGGTTCGGCGGCCGAATAGTTGTCCAAGTAAGTCAATTTAGTTCGGATTCTCCTACTGTGGAGAAAGGAACCGCCTACTTTCTAGGGTCAAATCAGTCTTGGGGTTTTAATTAGTCGGGCTTCCCCACCCCGAAATCCTGCCTGTCTCCCTTCAACCAACCCAATACACGAAAAAGGCCGGACTACCCGCCCAGCCTCTTCCACATTTGTCACATACCCGTCAACCGGTAGAGGTCTACTGAGTAACCGGTACCGACTCTACCTGTAACCGGGTAACGATCTGGCGGAAAC
>DATHAW010000780.1:0-5627 GCA_035296465.1 Spirosoma sp. | reverse complement strand
CTGCAACTCAAAATAAAGGTTCGGTAACCCGTTCAACTCACGAACGCAGACTTCCTGATGGGTAAGAATATAGCCATTTTGCAGCGTGTTGACTTGCAGTGGTTTAAGGTTACCTGTTTAGTTAACACTGTTAACCCGGTTTAATGTGCTGTGGGGCCAGCCCGTGTCATACTATGAGGAGAACAACGTCACCTCCACAATAACGCACTGCCAGTCGGATCCGGCTATGAAATCGCGCTGCCGGGCTAAGCAAGCGTCGTCCCACTTGGTTAGCCCGAACTTATTAACGCCAAGCGCATATCCCCACGGCAACACCAGGCGCCCGGCTTTTAAGGCCAGGGTATTTTTCTGCATGCCAAAATCACCCAGCTTTTCAATGTATGCGCCCGTAAATAGTCGGGTCGTATTTAGGCCATCAGTTCGGAGGGCACTCAGGTAAATTCTATAATTATAATCCAGATTAACGATCGCGCCCTAGTGCTCACCGGAGCCGATCAGCACAGCAGGTTTGTTCTGGTTTGATAAATAATGCGGGTTTTGGGCGAGCAGTTTAAGGGGTTGAGCCGGGAGTGAAGCAAAAACAAGAGTATTAGAAGGGGAAGGTTTTGCGTACGATTGGTTTATTGCGTACGTAGAAGATTAGTATGTTTCACAATCATGAGAAAGGAGGGAAATTCAATCTATTTATGATGCACAAGGGCCTGGCAAGAAAAGTCGGATGTCCATGATAGTTTGCCAATTTGTCTGAAATTTTAGCGATAAACGCCTGTTGCCAGACCCTACACGCCACTGGTTATTTCGAGCATCCAATCCAGGCAAATGCAATGGTAAACTGGTTTTTACGATGCGGGCAGGTCAGAACATATTCGGGCGTAATCAACATATAAGGAAGGTTTGTTATGGGGCTGTCCGTTAATGAGACGTGGTCATTCAATTGATTCGGGCCTGGTCGGGTCATCCCCTGACTATGACACTTCATCGGACGATTTTTCCGCTTCACGGATCAGACGATTGGTTTGATCCCCCACAATTACCCAATTTTAAGGCATTTTCGCTAATCTAAGCAGGCTCTCCCTATGACGTTCGCCACCTGGAATCTGTTCTTTACCGGCATGATCAGTTCCATTCTGTTGCTGAACGTAGTACAGTGGCGCATCTATCGCGAGCGCATCTATGGACTCTACACGCTGTATATGCTGGCCTGGCTGGTGTATTTCGGCCTGCGGGTCGATGAGCTGAATGACTATGTATCGGGCAGCACCTGGTATTGGGTAAAAGCCACGGTGCCTATGCTGGCTTACTTTATTTATTTTGATTTTGCTAACTGGCTCGTTCGACTACGCGACCGGTTGCCGCAGTTGCTAAGGCTTTTCCGCGCTGCCCAACTGGTCATTGTGGTCTATGCGGTGCTGATTGGTTTGCTGTGTTATGGGGTCGTTGCCTGGAACGAATCGCTTTACAACACGGCCCACACCCTCATGCGTTTACTGATGGTGGCGCTGGCAGTATATGGAATCTGGAAATTAGCGCGGCTCAACGGGGTAGTGCCGCGCTACATAGCGTTGGGGTCGGCCCTTTTGCTGACGGGGGGCGTTGTGTCCATGGTGACCACCAGCCTGGTTCCGATGGAGCAGACGTCGCCGTCCTTCTGGACCGCCCCACTAACGTATTTTATGTTCGGCATCCTGGCCGAACTGATCTGCTTTACACTGGTGCTGGGCTACCGGCAGCGCCGGGGGGCTATCCGGAGCGCCATAGTAGAGCAGAAACTCGCCCGCGAACGCGAACAGCATCAGCGCGAGCAGGTGGAAGCCGAACTCGTTGCGGAGAAGTTACAGCAACAGATGTCGGCTGTGCAAATGATGGCGTTGCAGGCGCAATTAAACCCACATTTCCTGTTCAATAGTCTCAACTCGCTCTCGTCGCTCATTGCTGACGAACCGGCCAGGGCGGAGCGATTTGTGGACGAGATGTCGAGTGTTTACCGGTATCTGCTGCGGACCAACGACCAGAAGCTGACGACGCTGCAAACTGAACTAGCTTTTATCGACTCCTATTACCACTTGCTGAGAACACGCTACGGCGCGGCCATCGACCTGAAAAAAAACATTGATGCGCCTTTCCTCGATTATAAAATTCCTCCGCTGACGCTACAGCTACTGCTGGAAAATGCCGTCAAACACAACATCGTATCCGCCGATCAGCCGCTGATGATTCAGTTGGCTACCAATACCGATGGCTGTTTAACTGTGAGTAACACACTCCAGCGCAAATCCATAAGCCGTGAAAATTCAACCCGAAAAGGGCTGCTGAATATCATTTCAAAATACCAGTTGCTGGGACAGGCCATCCCCAGAGTTGAGGAAACAACCGACTCGTTTAGGGTGGTCTTGCCGCTGATACCCTAAGGATTGCAAACCGACGTCTGCGCGCGTCCATTGGACTATATAGGACAGCGCAATGGATTGCTATACCATTACCCGGCCAGCAGGGTTCGTAAAGCCATTACGTTGGCGCCAGCGTCGAAGATGGCTTTAACCGGGATGGTGAAACCGGACAGTAACTGGCTGCTCACCAGTTGCCCCACGCGATACTGACCAAGCAGCGCATACGCTTCCGTGTCGGCATCGAGGTTGAATACCTCCACCGTCTGCTGGTGGGGTCAATAATCCAGTATTCCGAAACGTTATGGACTGCGTAGCCCTCAAACTTCACCTCGCGGTCGTTCTTTTGGGTGCTTTTTGACAACACTTCGACTATTAAATCTGGTGCGGGATAATACAGCATTTCGGGCTGAATGGTCGCTGCTTTAGCGGGGCCGACGTAGCAGATGTCCGGCCGCGTCGGCGGTCCGATCATATCTGTTGCGGGTAAGTTCGACAAGCGCCCTCTCAACCCGAACCATGCCCAACTCTCGTGTGTCCACAAATAAGCTTAGAAGCATACCAAGACGCAGAACGGCAGCATTATGTTTTTCCAGCGCCGGTGAATGCACCATGATTTCGCCATTGATAAATTCGGCCGCATCGGCGGTCCGACGCATCGGCGGTTCGATTTCATGTCTTCGTCCATCCACTCGTAAAAGGCGCGACGGCGGGTTTGTTCGTCGTTCAGGATGGCCTGCACCTGCCGGATAATCTGCGGGGCTTTCGGTGATTCAAGCAGTTGCGCGGCTAACTCGGTCGTGGCACTTGTTCCTTAGGATTCAGCCAAAGTTACGAAAAATGGTCGCCTATGCTTCCCCGACGAGCATAAGGGCCCCAACCGTTACATTCGAGGTTTCATCAATCAGGATAGCCCCACCCGTTGCCCGGTTTTGGACATAGGGATCGAAGCTGACGGGCTGGGCCGTACGTAGTACTACCTTGGCCAGATCGTTAAGTTTCAGGTTCTGGACGCCCTCCGTATGCTCGTAGGTATTGACGTTCAGTTGGTAAGCAATCTCCCGCACTGAGCAGCGAGTCCGGGCCGTGCCCACCTGCAGCACGTACTTATTGCCGACTTTAAACTCTTTCGTATCCATCCAGCACAGCATTGCTTCAACGGTTTGGCTGCTGACGGGCATGCTGTCGGAACGCACAATCAGGTCGCCCCGGCTAATGTCCCGGTCGTCGGCCAGGTGCAGCACCACCGACATGGGCGCGAACGCTTCGTCGTACTGCTGATGGGCTGGGCTGCGACCAGCAATCTCGATGGCGTCTATGGTCGATGTTTCACCGGACGGCAGCACCGTTATGGCGTCGCCCCGGCGGAACCTGCCGCTGGTAATTTTGCCCGCATAGCCGCGGTAATCGGGCAGCTCGGCCGTTTGGGGGCGAATGACGTACTGCACCGGGAAGCGTCCGGCGTCGGCTACGATATTCGTGATTTCAACCGTCTCTAAATGCTCCAGTAGCGTAGGACCGTCGTACCACGGCATCGCGCCAGATTTGTCGACTACGTTATCACCGTTGAGCGCACTCAGCGGAATGTAAGTTACATTGGGTACGTTCAGATTTTTGGCTAATTCAGCATACTGAATGCAGATATCTGAAAACACATCCTGCGAATACCCCATCAGATCCATCTTGTTGACAGCTACCACAATGTGCGGAATGCCCAGCAGACTGGCAATCAGCGAATGTCGGCGGGTTTGTTCAACCACACCATGGCGCGCATCCACCAGCACCACTGCCAACTGACAGTTCGAAGCACCGGTGACCATGTTACGGGTGTATTGGATATGCCCCGGCGCGTCAACAATAATGAATTTCCGGGCGGGCGTTTGAAAGTATCGGTAGGCTACGTCAATGGTTATGCCCTGCTCGCGTTCGGAGCGAAGGCCATCGGTCAGCAGGGCAAGGTCAACCGTGCCGTCGTCGCGGCCCTTCGTAGCGCGTTCAATGGCTTCGAGCTGGTCGGCCAGAATGGATTTGGAGTCGTAGAGGAGTCGCCCGATGAGCGTACTCTTGCCGTCGTCAACCGAACCGGCCGTAATAAATCGAAGAAGGTCCATGTACTAAAGTATAAAAGAGCCAAAGAAACAAGGAGTGATTAGCGAATCGCTATCGCACATTTTCCCTGGCTCATCAAAAATAACCGCCTTTCTTGCGGTCTTCCATTGCGGCTTCGGAGAGCTGATCATCCATGCGGGTTTCGCCCCGCTCGGAGATGCGCGTAGCCTGGATTTCGGCAATGACGTCATCCAGGGTATCTGCCTGGGACTCGGACGCTGCGGTGCAGGAAATGTCGCCAACTGTCCGGAACCGAACCCGGCGCGTGACGATCCGGTCGTCGGCTTCGGGTTTGATGACGCCCCCGGCGGTAGCCATTAGTTTGCCGTCGCGCACAATCAGTTCGCGGTCGTGGGCGAAGTAGATGGGTGGCAGCGCTATGTTCTCGCGCCGGATGTAGTTCCAGACGTCGAGTTCGGTCCAGTTCGAGATGGGGAATACCCGGACGTTTTCGCCCTTGTGAATGCGGCCGTTGTACAGGTTCCAGAGTTCGGGTCGCTGGCGTTTGGGGTCCCACGAGCCGAACTCGTCACGGACCGAAAATACCCGCTCCTTGGCACGCGCTTTCTCCTCATCGCGCCGGGCTCCGCCAATGCAGGCGTCGAACTCAAACTCTTCGATGGCGTCGAGCAGGGTAAATGTCTGCAAACCGTTGCGGGTGGCATTGCGGCCCGTTGGTTCCTTCAGTTTCTTTTCCCGAATGGTGTCCTCTACGTAGCGAACGATGAGTTTTTCCCCAATCTGTTCAGCCAGATTGTCCCGAAAATTCAGCGCTTCCTGGAAGTTATGGCTCGTGTCGATATGCAGCAGCGGGAACGGGAATTTGCCCGGCCGGAATGCTTTCAGGGCCAGATGCACCAGCGTAATAGAGTCCTTGCCGCCCGAAAACAAGAGGGCGGGCCGCTCAAATTGCCCGGCCACTTCCCGCAGGATGTGGATGGCCTCCGATTCGAGTTGATCTAAATAATCTAATTTCATCTTATAATGAGTCAAAGGTGATTGAGTGCAAGTGCGCTATGTAATGAGTTAGCCGCTCTATTACTCAATCACGCTTTAAGGTTTAAATACCTCCTCGTGGGTGTGTAATCCGCACTCCTTCTTCGAGTTGTCTTCCCACCACCACCGTCCGGCGCG
>DATHAW010000779.1:0-11409 GCA_035296465.1 Spirosoma sp. | reverse complement strand
TATCTCCCGAATTTTCCAGATGCACGCCAACAAGCAAAACCAGATCGACCGGCTCGAAGCAGGTGACATTGGTGCTGTTGTTGGTTTCAAAGACATCAAAACCGGCGATACGCTGTCAGACGAGAAACACCCAATCGTTCTGGAATCAATGGTGTTCCCAGAACCCGTTATCGGTTACGCCATTGAACCGAAGAAGTCGGCCGATCAGGACAACTTCTCGAAAGCAATTGGTAAACTGATCGAAGAAGACCCAACCCTTAAAGTTGAGTCGAATGAAGAAACCGGTCAGACCATTATCCGTGGTATGGGTGAACTACACCTTGAAATCATTATCGACCGGATGCGTCGGGAATTCAAGGTAGAAGTGAACCAGGGTGCTCCACAGGTTGCTTACAAAGAGAAACTGACGAAAAGTACTGATCACCGAGAGGTATATAAGAAACAAACGGGTGGGCGTGGTAAGTTTGCCGACATCGTATTTGAACTTGGACCGCGCGACGACGACAAAGCCGAAGGGTTGCAGTTCGATAATGCCATTGTAGGCGGTGTGATTCCCCGCGAATTCATTCCGGCCATTGAAAAGGGCTTTAACGAATCGCTGAAAAACGGTCCATTAGCTGGCTTCCCCCTGCAGGGCATGAAAGTGAAGCTCGTACACGGCTCTTTCCACGATGTTGACTCAGATTCTCTATCGTTCGAAATGGCGGCTCGTATTGGTTTCCGGGAGGCTGCCCGTCAGGCTGGCCCGAAACTGCTCGAACCAATCATGGCCGTTGAAGTGCTGACACCGGAAGAGTACACGGGTCCAATCACGGGTGACCTGAACCGTCGTCGTGGTGTAATGAAGGGCATGGATACGAAAGCCGGATCGCAGGTAATTAAAGCCGACGTTCCCCTGTCTGAACTGTTTGGTTACGTAACAGACCTCAGGACGATGTCGTCGGGTCGTGCTACGGCTAACCTGACGTTTGCCCACTACGAATTCGTGCCAAACAACATTGCCGAAGCCGTAGTAGCTAAAGAGAAAGGTACTGTGAAGGCGTAAGCCTATATTGATATTGGGCAGTGGGCCGCCAATGACTCACTGCCCATTTTTTGTGCCTCTGGAGTAAATGGTTCTTTCAGCAGGCATTATCACTTAACGAACCGCAATCGTATAATGAGCCAGAAAATTCGCATTAAGCTGAAGTCGTTCGACCACATGCTGGTTGACAAGTCTGCCGAGAAGATTGTTAAAGCCGTCAAGTCGACGGGTGCCATTGTAAGTGGGCCAATTCCGCTCCCGACCGATAAGGAGATCTACACCGTGCTACGTTCACCCCACGTTAATAAGAAGTCGCGGGAGCAGTTTCAGCTTTGCACCTATAAGCGGCTGGTGGACATTTACAGCAGCAGCGCCAAAACGGTGGATGCCCTGATGAAACTCGAATTACCGAGTGGCGTAGATGTAGAAATCAAAGTATAACGAACGGCACAGTATCCATTGGCTTTAGATGCCGCAAGCCCGAGACAGCCCTGTTTCGGGCTTGCGGCATTTTATTTCGGCTGTATTATATCTAAATCATATAGCTCCGCTTCCCGTTTTTTTGTATATTGTAGAACACGGCGAATCGCCGTAGTGAAGAGATTTTCTCCGCCATGTTAAATGTAATTCAGCTACTGCCTGACTCGATTGCCAACCAGATTGCCGCGGGTGAGGTAGTACAGCGGCCAGCGTCGGTTGTGAAAGAGTTGCTCGAAAACTCGGTCGATGCGAAAGCCAAATCAATTCAGGTTATTATTCGGGAAGCGGGCCGGAACCTGATTCAGATAGTAGACGACGGAGCGGGTATGACCGAAACCGATGCTCGTATGAGTTTTGAACGTCATGCTACGTCTAAAATTCGTACATCAGATGACCTGTTTCGAATCCGAACGATGGGGTTTCGGGGCGAAGCACTGGCCTCCATCGCAGCTGTGTCGCAGATTGAAATGCGAACTCGCCGGGCAGAAGAAGAACTTGGTACGCTCATTCGCATTGAAGGGTCGGACATTAAAGCACAGGAGTCCATTTCGTGTTTGCCAGGAACGAATCTGCTGATAAAAAATCTGTTCTTCAACGTACCAGCCCGCCGTAACTTCCTGAAATCGAACTCGGTCGAGATGCGGCACATCCTGGACGAGTTTCAGCGCGTAGCCCTGGCCAATCCGGAGGTAGCCTTTTCGCTGTTCCATAATGACCAGGAGATTTACAACCTGCCCGCCGGGAAACTCAGCCGCCGAATCATCGATATGTTTGGCAAGAACTACCGGGAGCAGTTAAACCACTGCGACGAGCAAACACCCTATGTAACCGTGCATGGGTACATAGGTAAGCCGGAGTCGGCCAAGAAGGCCCGTAACGAGCAGTTTTTCTTTGTCAATAATCGATACATCAAGCACAACTACCTGCACCATGCTGTAGTCGGGGCGTATGAAGGCACATTGCCCGAGGGGAGCCATCCATTCTACGTGCTTTTTATCGAAATCGACCCCTCGCATATTGACATCAACATTCACCCAACCAAAACCGAAATAAAATTCGATGATGAGCGATCGGTGTATGCCATCATGATGGCGGCCGTTCGTAAGGCCGTGGGGGTTTACAATCTCTCGCCCTCTCTCGATTTTGAGTCAGATGTCAATTTTTTGTCGGGAGGCAGAGGCAATAGTTCGGGGGGGGCAGGCCAGGTTGGGGCTAAGCCGGAGGCTAAACCCATTACGGCATCGTGGGCCACGGGCAGTCCGGCCAGCACTCCAGTGCCTGTTACAGAGACGGAACGCCGGGCTGCTGGTTCAGTATCGTTGCGAAAAGAATCATTGGATAGCGAAGCAGGCAAAAACTTTGACGTGCCGAAACCCAAACCATCGGTCAACAACTGGCAAGCGCTGTATGAAGGTGTTGGCGCAACTGAGCGGCCCCTTAATGAATCTGCCCAACCTAAAAAAGAAGGCGACTGGCTTGGGCCGTCCCGGGTTGCTCCGGAATCCGATGCCGTAACGGCAACCGAAAGCGAATCGGTTACGTTGGGAAGCCGGGTCAATCAGCTAAACGAAACGCTCGAAACGGAAGAAACGATCAGTCAGGCAAGTATCGAGGAAGGCAACATCATTCAGATACAAAATCGGTACTTGATGGCCCCGGTAAAATCGGGGATGCTCCTGATTGACCAGCGACGGGCTTACGAACGAATTTTGTACGATCAGTTTCATGCATCACTGACCACGCGTAACGGGGCATCTCAGCAGTTGCTGTTTCCTAAAACAGTTACACTTAGCCCGGTCGATTTTCAGTTAGCGACCGACCTGCGCGACGATTTAACGAATCTGGGCTTCGAGTTTGATGAATTGGGACAGCATACGTTCGTTATTCGGGGTATTCCTACACTGACCATGGGCGAGAACGAAGAAGAGCTCTTTGCTAACCTCCTGGCTCAGCTCCGGGCCGATACGGGTCGGCTAAAACTTGACCGGACAGACTCACTGGCCCGGTCGCTGGCCCGGCGGTCATCCATGCGCCACCAGAACCACCTGAGTGGCACTGAACGTAAAGCCCTCATCGACCAGTTGTTTTCTTCGGCCAATCCCAGCTACACACCAACCGGCGAGGTTGTAATGGTCATGTTGACATTGGATAAAATTGCGGGACTTTTTCGTTCATAATTGAGTTAAAGAAAGTAAATTGTCTGTCGAAACGAGATGTTTGCTCTTACCCCGGTTGTCCGAGTATTGTTACTATTGAACGTACTTGTATTTTTCGTTACCAACGATACCGTCATTCGGCAGTTTGGGCTGCATTCGTTTCTGTCCGATCAGTTTAGTCCAATTCAGTTGCTTACGCATATGTTTCTGCATGGTGGTTTCGGCCACCTTCTCAGCAACATGTTTGGATTGATTGTTTTTGGACCAATGCTGGAGCGGTTTTGGGGGCAAAAACGGTTTGCGTTCTTTTATTTTTTCTGTGGAATTGGAGCCGCTCTGCTGTTTTCGGGTATCAGCTATTACGAAATGAGTGCTGTTTACGAAGCCGTTCGGGACTACCGGGCCAACCCAACGCCCGAGGGTTTCATCGGATTCGTTGATACGCAGGCTCAATCGTTCTACGACCAGGCCGCGTCGTTTATCGAGCAGTTTGAACAGCAACCGACCAATCCTCTGTTGATTGAAAGTAGCTTAAAGATTGTCAATCGGTTGTACATTAAACAGGTCGATGTACCGATGGTTGGCGCGTCGGGGGCCATTTTTGGCGTGATCATGGGGTTTGGCTTATTGTTTCCAAACACTCAGTTATTTTTGTTGTTTCCACCTATACCAGTCAAGGCAAAATACCTCGTTATCTTTTACGGAGCTTACGAGCTTTACTCAGGCGTTTACAGAACACAATCTGACAACGTAGCGCACTTTGCCCATATTGGCGGTATGTTGTTTGCATTTATATTGATTAAATACTGGGGTTCACAACGGAAAACATTCTATTAGTGATGAGCGGGTTGTTCGATGATTTTCGGAGCGAATTCAGCAAGCCCAACAATACGTTGGTGCAATTGATACTTATAAATACGGTTGTGTTTCTGACATTGTTACTGGCGAAGGCCGGTTTTATAATGGCTCAGAACCTGCACATGTATGAGTCAATCATGGCTCAGCTTATGATTCCATCCGGTATCCTAAGCTTTCTGTACAAACCCTGGACGCTTATTACCTATTTTTTCACCCATGAGGACATCTTTCACATCCTGTACAACATGCTGTTTTTGTACTGGTTCGGAAAGTTGATCGATGAATACCTGGGCAACAGGCGTCTGGTTGGCCTTTACGTCATGGGGGGCATTGCGGGCGGTCTGCTTTTTCTGCTCATGTATAACACAGTACCGTATTTTCAGGGCCTATCCGACACGGGCAAGATGCTGGGCGCGTCGGCGGCTGCGTTTTCAGTAGCGGTAGGAGCGGCTACGTTACTGCCAAACTACACGTTTCATCTTCTGTTTTTTGGGCCCGTTCGAATCAAATACATTGTTTTCTTTTTCATTACCTTCTCGGTAGCGAAGGCCGTAGGGGGGTCCAATGTCGGGGGTGAGTTGTCGCATGTTGGCGGAGCTTTGATGGGCTTTTTCTATGTGAAGCTGCTACAGAATGGTACTGATATTGGCCGCCCCATTTACTGGCTAATGGAAACCTGGAGCGGTATTTTACGGCCCAAGCCAGCCGTGAAAGTATCCTACCGGCAACGGAGCAACGCCAGCACCCAGGCCAGTCCGTTTGCATCGGCCAGTGGTTCGCCATCTACGCTGTCGACGCCCGACCAGGACGAAGTGGATATGATTTTAGACAAGATCTCCCGTTCTGGTTACGAAAGCCTGACCCGCGAGGAAAAGCAAAAGCTGTTTCGGGCCAGTCAGCGAAACTGATCCCGGACTTCGATAGCTCCACTTAACCTCTTTGCGTTTGTTTGAGCAACTGAGTCCTGTAAAAATAATAGTCCGTCATTGCCTGATGCAGTTCAGCCAGATGACGGACTTTGTTTTTTTATAATTCCGTAAAAAATGGAGTAACTTCGTCGTGGTAAAGCAGCGGGA
Source organism: Spirosoma sp. (assembly GCA_035296465.1). Taxonomy (GTDB): domain Bacteria; phylum Bacteroidota; class Bacteroidia; order Cytophagales; family Spirosomataceae; genus Spirosoma. Next base: position 5,815 of record DATHAW010000779.1, on the reverse strand, counting down.
TAACCGCTCATGAAACATTGTATTCTGTACGTTTGTTGTTGTAACACAGACGCATACCTGTCATTAACATGCTGATTACCCCCGGCAGTCTTTTAGCCACGATCAACACCCCCGACGATCTTCGTAAACTCGACAAATCCCGATTGCCACAGGTAGCCGATGAACTACGCCAGTTCATTATTGATGATGTATCGGTATACGGCGGACATTTTGGTGCCAGCCTGGGGGTAGTTGAATTAACTGTAGCGCTGCATTACGTATTCAATACGCCCGACGACCAGCTGGTTTGGGATGTGGGCCATCAGGCATACGGCCATAAAATTCTTACCGGTCGGCGCGACCGCTTTCATACAAATCGATTTTACAAAGGCCTTTCGGGGTTTCCGAAACGAAAAGAGAGTGAGTACGACTCGTTTGGTGTCGGGCACTCGTCTACGTCAATCTCGGCGGCTTTGGGTATGGCCGTAGCCTCACAACTGGAGGGCAACACACAACGCAACCACATCGCCGTTATTGGCGACGGTGCTATGACGGCGGGCGAAGCGTTCGAGGGAATGAATCATGCCGGTGCCACGGACAGCAACCTGCTCATTGTGTTGAATGACAACTGCATGAGCATCGACCCCAACGTTGGGGCGTTACGTGAATACCTGACCGACATAACAACCTCACAGACGTACAACCGCGTTAAAGACGAGGTCTGGAATCTGCTGGGCAAGATGAACAAACTGGGCAAAACCGCTCAGGAGTTGGTATCGCAGGTGCAGTCGGGCGTCAAAAGCTCATTGCTGGAGCAAAGCAATCTCTTTGAGTCATTACACCTGCGTTACTTCGGCCCCATCGACGGCCACGACATTGATCACCTGGTGAGTGTTCTGGACGATCTGAAGTACATTCCCGGTCCAAAACTCCTGCACGTACTGACCGTTAAGGGTAAAGGCTATGCGCTGGCCGAGAAAGATCAGACCAAATGGCACGCGCCCGGCCTGTTCGATAAAGTAACGGGCGAGATTAAGAAGAAAGTGTACGATTCGCCCCAGCCACCCAAGTACCAGGATGTGTTTGGGCATACGCTGGTTGAGCTGGCCGAGAAAAATTCACGCATTGTAGGCGTCACACCGGCAATGCCATCGGGTTCCTCGATGAACATCATGATGAAGGCCATGCCTACGCGGGCTTTCGACGTGGGCATAGCTGAGCAACACGCCGTTACGTTCTCGGCGGGCATGGCTACGCAGGGCGAAGTGGTGTTTTGCAACATTTATTCCACATTCATGCAGCGGGCCTATGACCAGGTGATCCATGATGTTTGTATTCAGGAACTGCCGGTTATTTTCTGCCTCGACCGCGCCGGTTTTGCCGGTGCCGACGGACCAACACACCACGGGGCCTATGATCTGGCTTACATGCGCTGCGTTCCGAACATGATTGTGGCTGCGCCCATGAACGAGCAGGAACTGCGAAACATGATGTTTACGGCCCAGTCGGACGAAGTGCAGCAGGGTACACAGGCTTTCACCATCCGGTACCCACGGGGCGAAGGCGTGATGCCAAACTGGAGAACCCCGCTTGAAAAACAGACGATTGGTAAAGGGCGGCTGATAAGCGATGGTGAGGACGTAGTGATACTGACCATTGGCCATATTGGTAACTATGCCGTTGAGGCCACCCGAATGCTGGCTAAAGAAGGAATTCGCCCCGCGCACGTTGATATGCGCTACGTGAAACCTCTGGATGAAGCCTTGCTACACCAGATTTTCAGCCGGTTCGATCGGGTTCTCACCGTTGAGGATGGGTGCGTAATGGGCGGGTTTGGCAGCGCGGTTCTGGAATTTATGGCCGACCACGGCTACATGGCCCGCGTCAAACGATTAGGCATTCCCGACGCTGTAATCGAACATGGCGAACAAATTGAGCTGCACCACGAGTGCGGCTTCGACCCGCAGGGCATAGCCGAAGCCGTTCGGGAGTTACTCTTCACCGGCCGAACCGTACCAGTTTAAGAAATAGTACGGGAATGACACCGACTACGGAGATTTACATTGATTTTGTCAAATAAGACAATCAATATAAATCTCCGTAGTCGGTGTCATTCACGTATAATACAGTTATGAAAATTTTCAAATTTGGTGGGGCGTCCGTAAAGGATGCGGCTGGGGTACGGAACCTGGACGACATCGTCCGCACGCAAGCGCAGCGGGCCGTAATCGTTGTTTCGGCCATGGGCAAGACAACAAACGCACTGGAGCGGATCGTCCGTGCTTATGTCGACCAGCGGCCCGCCGACCTTAAAAGTGAACTACGCGCCCTGCGAACGTACCATGAAACGATCATGAGCGAACTGGCGGGCGATTTTTCAGCGGTTGAGCAAACCATGGCAGGTCTTAAAAATTTGCTGACGCAGGCACCCACCGCGCCGTTCGACGAAACGTACGATCAGATTGTTTCGCTTGGCGAAGTCATATCAACCCAGATTGTATCGGCCTACCTGATTCATACAGGCATTCCGACGCGGTGGGCTGATGCCCGTCTGCTTATTCGCACCGATGCCCTGTTTCGTGAAGGGCGCATCCAGTGGGAGGAAACAAACCGGCTTATAACAGAGGGCATCTCAGTCAACCTGGTTACCGTGACGCAGGGCTTTATTGGGCAAACCGCCGAGGGCAGAAATACGACCCTCGGCCGCGAAGGTTCCGACTACACAGCCGCCATTTTTGCCTATTGCCTGAATGCCGAGAGTGTCACGATCTGGAAAGACGTACCGGGTGTGCTAAATGCCGATCCGAAGTGGTTCGACGATACGGTGCTGCTGGAGAAACTGACCTATCAGGATGCCATTGAACTGGCATACTACGGTGCAACAGTCATCCATCCAAAAACAATCAAGCCACTACAGAACAAAGGCATTCCGCTCTACGTCCGTTCCTTTGTGCAGCCCGATGCGCGTGGCACGGTCATCGGGAATTTTGAGCAGCACCTGTCCATTCCGTCGTTCATCTTCAAAATCAACCAGGTACTGATCTCGCTGCATCCAAACGATTTTTCGTTTATTGCCGAGGACAACCTAAGCCGGATCTTCGGGCGCTTCGCGCAGATGGGCATCAAAATCAACCTGATGCAGAACACCGCCATCAGCTTCTCCGTGGCCGTCGACAATAATTCTGACCGGGTTCCGGCCTTGCTGGCGCAGTTGAAGCACGACTTCCGGGTTAGCTATAACGATGGTCTCGAACTGGTCACTATTCGCTACTACGACCAGGCAACCATTGACCGGGTACTGGTAGGCAAAAAACTCTTGTTGGAGCAGAAAAGCCGCTATACGGTGCAGCTGGTTGTAGGAAGTATTGCCTGACATAACACCGCCTAAACGGGACCACTCAGGTAGCGTCAAAACTTCGGGCAGGGCAGAGCACGGTTCTTCTTCCGGGGGCCACCACGCCTGCCTTCAGGCTTGTCGAAAATATAGGATAGGGATAGTTCATGTGCCCCCCCGCTGTTCCCAAGTGTCGAAACAGTAGCGTCGTAGCTATACCCAATGGAAAATTTGTCTACCCGGTATCCGGCCAGCAGGGCTACGGCATCGTGGTTGTTGAGGGTCTGATTGTATTTCTTAAATGGAATACCCCGGTAATAGGCACCAATGGTAATGGGCGCATACGTCAGGTAGGCTCCCATGTCCAGCTGGTCGTATTTGCCCTGAAATTTGTACATAACAACCGGCGAGAAGCTAATCTCGCGGTCCATCTCGTCGACCAGGCCCGTATAGCCCATTAAGGGAATCCGCAGTCCGGCATGAATGCTTCCTTTCATGGGCAACCGGTTGTTGGCACTCACCACAAAATCCTGATTAGGCCGGTTGATGTGGTGCGCAGCAGCCCCTACCCAGAACCAGTCAGAATAGAACAGGCCACCCGTCGAGAAGTCGAGGTATTTGTTGCGGGGCGAACCACCCAGCAGCCCGGCATCGCCACTCACACTACCCTGAATAAAGCCCTGGTTGGTGTACTGATCCCCGAACGTCAGGCCAAAGTAGTTGAGGTTCCGGTTCACGTAGGAACCCTGGAGTCCTAACCTGACAAACGACGATTCGCTGACCTGAAACTGGTAGGAATATTGCAGACCGATCTCCGTCGACCGGATGTTTCCCTGGCCCTGGTTGTCGCTCAGGAGCAGCAATCCAACCCCACTATTAAATTTTTCGATGTAATGATCAACGCCAACCATCGAAGTTACGTAATTAGTGATAGCTGGCCATTGGTTCCGGTAGTTGGCCGTGATGCGCGGAGCCAGCGCCGTGCCGGCAAAGGCCGGGTTCAGGTACTGCGGGGCCGCATAAAATTGCGTAAACTGCGGGTCCTGTGCTAAGGCCAGACGGCTTACCGCAAGGGCCAGAAAAATCAGTAAATAAGACTTACTCATAACGGCGACATGGAGCAAAGATCAGGCCAGCCCGTTCCGCCTATCAGTGGGCAAAAAACGGATAAAGCCGCAGACCTGGCTTACCCATAAAGTTAGGTGGTTTTATGGCCCTTCCGGGTTGTGTAGCGATAAAATTTTAACGGGGGCGCTTCGTTTATATTAACGTAATGCGCCCGTTGTCTGTTATGTTGAGAGATAAATTTGAGCGGGCCCGGCATAGTCAGTATTTCTTCATGTCAATTTCTATTTTTCACAAACGTTTCGCTGGGTTTTGGGTCTTCCTGCTCGTGCTGGCTGGGCTACGTACGGTCCAGGCTCAGTCGCTGGCTCCGACTCCGGCATTCCAAATCAGTGGCAAAGCGTGTGCTGCCGATCAGGATTGCAAAACAGCGCCCCTAACCCTGACTGATCCTATCCGCAACGTTAGTAATCGGCGGTGGGATTTCGGAGACGGTTCTCCCATTCTTACGAAAGATTCGGTCGTGCAGCATGGATATGCACAACCAGGCACATACACGATCAAACTTACCCAAACCATCAATGGGAGAGATACGACGCTAACCCGGTCCGTGAGAATCAACCCAAGCCCGCAGCCATTTCTTCGGTGGAGGACCGACACAACCATCTGTAAAGGAGAAACAATAACCATTGACCCCTATGCGAATGGGCCTCCACCGTCGGGGCTTAAATTTTTATGGTATCCCAAAGGCGATACGACCCAATCTATCCAGATCGATAGCTCAGGCTGTTACTCAGTCGAAGCGATTGACCCTAATACGGGGTGCTCCTATCAGGACCGCATCAATGTGGATGTTTGTGGCGAGCAGAAAGAATCGCAGGGCGTGAAATGGTATTTTGGACAGAACGCCGGGCTGGACTTCAGTGGGGGCGGCACACCACAGCCCATCACCGACGGCAACTTAAGCACCATTGAAGGTTCATCCTCCATTGCCAATACGAAAGGCGTCCTGCTGTTTTATACGGACGGAATCACTATTTTCGACAAAGACGGCAAGCCACTGAAGTCGCTCGACCCGCGCGATTCGGCCGCCACCGCCACGCCTATTCCGCTTGGTGGCAACCAGCGCTCCACGCAGTCGGCACTCATTGTGCCCAAGCCCACCTGCCGGGGCTGCGAATACCTGTACTACGTATATACGACCTCCGAGATTCGCGGCAAGAAAGTCCTGAGCTACAGCGTAGTCGATATGCGCCAGAACGGCGGTAAGGGAGCCATTGTCCAAAAGAACTTTCCGGTATCGACCCAGAGTACTGAGCAGTCGACATCGGTTCGCAACGACCGGGACTCAACCTACTGGGTAATCACGCGGGTATTTGGTACGAACAAATTCGAGATTCGCCACCTGACCCGAGACGAAAACCCCGCGCTGACTAC
>DATHAW010000778.1:0-8848 GCA_035296465.1 Spirosoma sp. | reverse complement strand
CCCAATGGCACCTACAAAACATTCGTCGAAAACGCCTTCAAACTCATCCCCCGGCAGGCCCTGCACGCCAAATCGCTTGGTTTCATTCATCCGCGTTCCCGCGAGTGGCTCCAGTTTGAACTGCCCCTGCCCGACGATTTTCAGGCCGCTCTTTCCAAGTGGCGTAAAAAAGCGCAGAATGACGAAGGATTATCGATATAAATTACATTAGCCCAGCATTCCTCTTTAACCATGATCTCAATCCGCCCCGGCACCCGCACCGACATTCCCCAGGCCTTTGCGTTAGTGACCGAACTGGCCGTTTATGAAAAAGCCGCCGAGCAGGTTTCCAACACTGCCGACCAGATGGCCGAAGATGGTTTCGGCCCCAATCCACTTTTTGGGATGCTCGTTGCCGAAGATTCCGACAACCAGAAAATAGTCGGCTTGTCCCTGTATTACTTTCGCTACTCAACCTGGAAAGGAAAGCGGCTATACCTGGAAGACATCATCGTGACAGAAGATTTTCGGGGCTACGGCATCGGCAAACTATTACTGGATGCCACCATCGACATGGCAAAAGAAACCCATTGCACCGGCATGATGTGGCAGGTTCTCGACTGGAACGAGCCAGCCATTGGGTTCTATCAACAATTTGGTACCCGTTTCGATAACGGCTGGACGAACTGTCATCTGGATTTTTAACTCGTCTGTTTCTTTATATTTGCGCTTCCTGGATTTAGCATTGAGCATGACGGATCGTCAACGTAAAGCCCTGCGCATCGTCGGATGGGTCTTCTTAAGTCTTATTATTATCGCGGGTATCGGTGGAGTTTTGGCGTATAACAAACGTGAAAGCCTGCTCAAAACCGCTCTTGACCGGGGCATTCGCAAAGCGAAACGGGACTATAACCTCGACGTACACATTGGATCGGCTCGATTTACGGGGCTCAAATCGGTTGCCTTTACAGACGTTTCGGTTGTTCCAATAGACCGCGATAGCCTGGCGCGTATCGATCGGGTAGAAGTCGGCGTCCGGTTCTGGCCCCTGCTGGCGGGTAAAATTGCTCTGTCGGGCATGACTCTCGAAAATGGTCTGGTTCAAGTGGTAAAACGCGACTCGCTTACCAACATCGACTTCCTGATTCGCCGGAAGAGCCGCGATTCGACCCTCAGGGCCGACCAGGCTACCGAAACAAATCGGCGGGTCGACCTCTCGAACGTAGCCGAAAACCTGATTGAAAACATATTGTCAAAAATTCCCGACGACCTTAATGTTCGTAACCTTGAATTTAAGGGGATTGACGATAACAATACCATTAGTCTGCTGACTCAGACTGCTTTAATCAAAGATGAGGCCGTTACGTCGACGCTCATTCTGAACCGTAACGAAGCAACCTGGCACATTATGGGTACGGCCGACCCCGCCGACCGGGAGTATAATCTGGCGTTTTACGCTGATGGACAGAATGGCCGGCCCAAGCCTCTCGAGTTGGCCTACATCCAGAAGCGGTTCAACCTGAAATTACAGGCCGACACGATCCGGGCCGAACTCCGCGACGTAGATCGGTCGGGAGATGAGTTCCGGCTCGAAGGGGCAGGTTCGGTGCATAACCTACGCATTAATCACCCCGCCGTTGCCCGTACTGATGTTCTGGTGCCCACAGCGTCGATGGACGCACATCTGTTTGTGGGAAAAAATTACGTGGGCGTCGACAGTGCCTCAACTCTGCAGCTTGGTCAGGTGAGCGCCCGACCGTTTGTCAAATACACCCTCGCCAGTACGGCGCCCTCCGACAGGAAGAAGACGGGCAAAGTATATGAACTGCAACTTCATACCGACATGCTCGATGCTCAGTCCATATTCAACTCCTTCCCACGGGGACTCTTCGAATCACTCGAAGGCATGAAAGTGACGGGCAAGCTTAAATACGACCTGGCCTTTCAGTTTGACACAGCGCTACCCGATTCCGTCAGGTTCAACGCGGGCCTGACGCAGGACGGTTTCCGGATTCTGAAGATGGGCCACACGGATTTTTCCTCTATCAACCGTCCATTCGTTTACACTCCTTACGAGAAAGGAAAACCCGTTCGGTCCATCAACGTTGGTCCCCAAAACCCCGATTATACACCCCTAAACCAGATATCGCCCGACCTGCGCAACGCCTTGCTAACGTCGGAAGATTATAATTTTTTCACCCACAAAGGGTTTAACGAGAAAGCATTCCGGGTATCTATCGCGACCAATTTTAAGGAGAAATCGTTTAAACGCGGAGCCAGTACGGTATCCATGCAGTTGGTGAAAAATGCCTTTCTGAGCCGCAACAAAACCCTGTCGCGCAAAATCGAAGAAATTCTAATTGTCTGGCTGATCGAAAACGAACACATCGTCCCGAAAGAACGGATGTATGAGGTCTACCTGAACATCATTGAGTGGGGACGTAATATTTATGGCATCGGGGAAGCAGCCCGTTACTACTTCGGGAAACGGCCGGCTGACCTGAACCTAGGCGAGAGTATCTTTCTGGCCTTTGTGGTGCCGAGTCCCAAGGCAGCCTTGAACTGGTTTGTGCCCGACGGAACGCTGCAATCGCGAAATGTGCGGGGTTACTTTAAACTCATTGGGCGGATTATGGCCCGGCGCGGCCTGACAACGCCTGATTCGGGGGCTTATGGGTTCTACGATGTTCGGCTGCGCGAGGGACTGCGTCGGCAGGTGGCTCCCGTCGATACGCTGTTTCAGTCTGATAGCCTGATGACCGACCCCACGCTGGACGAAATGGATGACGAGGAGGGCACGAATGGTATTGGCAACTTCTTCCGGCGGCTCTTTAAAGGCAAAAAAACGGAGGAAAGCCGCACCCCCGATGCTACAGAGCCATCCGAACAGCGTCCCACTACCCGCCCCGAGGCAACAGCGGGTGAGGTAGCGCCGACCGATACGGTTAAGACTCGTAAACAGCTTCGCCAGGAACGGCGGGAACAAAAACGGCGGGAACGCGAGGAGCAGAGGCTACGTGAGAGTGGTGAGCTAAACCAATAAGCCTTTAGAAGGGTACCGATTGGGCAAAGCTGCCGGTTCTTCACCCCTACCCCAGCAGATCGGGCCGACGGATTCGGGTGCGTTCCAGTGCCTGCTCGTGTCGCCAGTCGTCGATTTTTGCTTCGTGGCCAGAGAGTAAAATGGCCGGTACGGCATGACCTTCAAACTCGGCTGGGCGGGTATAAACCGGCGGAGCAAGCAGATTGTCCTGAAAGGAATCGGTTAGGGCTGAGGTCTCGTCGTTCAGCACACCCGGCAGCAACCGGATGATGGTGTCAGCAAGCACACAGGCTGCCAGTTCACCCCCACTCAGGACGTAGTCGCCGATGCTAATTTCTTTGGTAATAAACATGTCCCGAACGCGCTCATCGACACCCTTATAGTGCCCACACAGCATAATCAGGTTCTGCCGCAGCGACAGCGTATTGGCCGTTTGCTGATTCAGCCGTTCGCCATCGGGCGTCATATAGATGATCTCGTCGTAGATACGCTCAGCCTGCAACGCCCGGATGCAGCGGGCAATGGGCTCAACCTGCATGACCATGCCCGCACCACCACCAAACGCGTAGTCATCTACGCGCCGGTGCTTATCGGCGGTGTAGTCGCGCAGGTCATGCACCGCTACGTCCACATAGCCTCCCTGCTGCGCCCGCTGCAAAATCGAGTGCGCAAAAAAACTGTCCAGCAGGCGGGGCAGGCACGTAATGATATCAATCCTCATCGTTACTGTCCAGGTCACCGTCAATTTCGGGCTTGTCTGTTTCGGGCTTATCGTCGGTCATATAGATGTCCAGCAATCCGTCGGGCAGGGCTACGTTCAGTTTTTGATTAGCCCGGTCTACGGTCCGCACAATGTCGCTGTTAATGGGAATCAGGACCTCTTTGCCCTGGTAATCCATCGCAATCAGGTCCTGGGCATTCATGGCATACACACCCCGAACCGTACCCAGTTCGCCCGCTTCGGCATCAATAACCTGATAGCCAACGATCTCGTGAAAATAAAACCGGGTTTCATCCGTAATGGGTTCGAGTTCTGCCAGCGGCAGGTAGGCGGCACAGTTGATCAGCCGCTCGGCCTGCTCAATGGTGTCGACATCCTCAAAGGCTACTATGGCCCGACTGCCTTTTACAATGGCGATGGACTCAATGAAATACGGAATCAACTCCCCCTTCACTTCCAGCAGTACCGATTCCAGATCAGCGTACTCTTTGGGGTCGTCGACATCTAAATACAGCACCAGTTCACCACTAACAGCGTGCGTTTTAGTGATGTGGCCCAGTTGGTAGCAATCGTCTTTTGTCATACTATAACATGTCGCTGCCGCGTGATTAAGAATAAAAAGAGCCTGTCCAATTGCGAACAGGCTCTTTTAGAACAAATCTGACCGGAAAATTATTCCGCAGTTTTAGTTTCATCGGTTTCAGCCGCTGGAGTAGCATCCACTGGGGCAACGTCCGTTGGGGCAGCCTCTTCAGCAACTGGAGTTTCGTCTAAAGCCGTAACGTCCATTGGGGCAACGTCTGTTGGAGCAGCATCCACTGGGGCAGCATCTTCAGCAACCGGGGCTTCTGGAGCAGCAGCTTCAGGTGCCGGGGTTTCAGCAACCGGAGCGGCTTCAGCCACCGGAGCAACATCGTCCGTTTGTTCGGCAGGGGCAGCTGGTGTTGAGGCTACCTCGGCCACTGGCTCTTCAACCTTGTTTTTCTTGGCAATAGCTTCAGCACGGGCTTCATTCACTTTCTTCTCAGCCTCCAAACGAGCCGCACGTGCCTGCTCTTTGGTCTGGGTTTTAGTGTCAGCACTTGTGTCTTTGCGATTCTGCTTCTCATCTTTCCAGGTCGTGTATTTCTCATCAGCCTGATCCTGCGTGATAGCTCCTTTGTTGACGCCAACCTGCAGGTGTTTGCGGTACATGATGCCCTCGTGCGACAATACCGAACGTGCGGTATCGGTTGGTTGGGCACCTACCATGAGCCAGTAAACGGCCCGCTCCGACTTTAATACGACCGTCGAAGGGTCGGTGTTGGGGTTGTACGAACCGATTTTCTCGATAAACCGGCCATCGCGGGGCGAGGTTGACTCAGCCACTACGATGTCATACATCGCCATTTTTTTGCGTCCACGACGCGCTAAACGAATTTTAACAGCCATTTGTGCTTGTTTGGTTTTGATGGGAGACGAACTCCCTCGTAAAACGTGGCCGCAAAGGTACGGAAAATTATTACGCTGTGTTTCCCTCCTTATACAAATAAACGACAAACAAGGAGCGACCGGTACTGAATGGAGTAGCGACGCAACTAACTTTACTTTAATGAATTCACCTAAAATCCTTACTTATATGCAGACTATTGGCAAAAGCAGCGACATTAAAGTCGGCAAAATCAGCGATTTCACTGTTAAGCCCGGCAAAATAATTGATATCGGTAAGTTTAAATTAGCGTGCGGCAGTCAGTTTATCGGTAGTCTAAAGGACGTTAAAACAAACCCAGTATCTGCAGTAGTTGCATTGGTTCCGCACCGAGACAGCAAGTTTAACACGTCTGCTTTACCCGATACGACGGTTGACTTCAGGGCGGTCGATGATGCCGTAGAAGCAATGGTGGACGATTGGAACATAACGATTCCGGCTAAGACGGTGGCGTATGCAACCTTTTCCAAAGTGGTGTTTTTAGGTAACCAGCGGGATGCCATTCTCTTCATCACCACTGACAAAAGCAATAATCGACTTTATCTGAAGAGTCCGGGTGGCGAGCACGTCTGGTTCAGTGATGCCAAAGTGGTGTACTGTAAAAAGAGTAAGCTGTTCGTTCTCGACGGCGACGGCTACTCGATGTTCGTTGATCTTGGCCTGTAATAGAACCTGTACAGTTCACGTCTATAAGCCGTGTACTGTACATCATTTTGCACCTGTGCGATCTAAACAACTGGCATTTCATTTATCTGGGATTGCTGTCGCCGGCCAACTCGTCTCGACCTACCTGCGTTGGTGTTGGCCCTTAGGGGGCCGCTGGCGACGAGCAGCCGCGCGTCCGATACTTATTTGGTCTTTCAGCCCTAAGGTTTATCCTGCCCCGTTGGTTGCCCCACAGGCGCTAGGTTCTTACCTCATAACGCTAAGCTTTGCTACGACCTGAGTTATGGTTGAGCGAAATTATAAACCTGAATATTACTGACAAAGACAGCAACGCCATGGACATCATCGAACGTGCTAACGGAAAAAAGACCGATATGTCAACCTCTCCGATAGTGTTCTTGAGCAACTACGTGTTCCGAAGAGAGAAATAGAATCCGGCTGTAAGACTCGAGGATTTTATACGGGCAGAAGTATATGAAAGGTTGAACCTATATTAGTTTCGCTTGTGGCCCAAATGTAACCGCTATGGTTTTCTGTAACTTTTTTAGCAATAGAAAGGCCTATACCTGTTCCTACGTATTCCGATCTACCATGCAGTCGATGAAACATTCGAAAGATCCGTTCAGCATACTTTTGGTCAAACCCAATACCATTGTCACGAATTTCTATTAAATGAAACGTTTTATTTTCCTGATCAGCAGGAAGATGATTAGATACTGACACTTCCGTGCCACTGATGATACGGGAGTGAATAGAAATTTCCGGAGGTGTAGTGGGTTTACTGTACTTGATTGCATTACCAATCAGGTTGTAAAAAAGCTGCTGGAGTTGTCTCCCATTTCCGTGAACAGTTGGCAATAAACTCACATCAACTTTTGCTCCTTTCTCCTCCATTGGAAGCTCCAGGTCTGCAAGAACTTTATTCACCTTTTCATTAAGATCAATCAATTCCATTTCACGAGGACGTTCACTAACACGCGAAAACTCCAGCAAATCGTCCACCAGTGACTGCATACGTTCAGCAGCTGTGTCAATCCGGTCAATCAAGCCGATATCTGCTTCATCTAACCTTTCGGCCAGCTTCATTTTTAATCGGCTGCTAAATGTTCTGATTTTTCTAAGTGGTTCTTTCATATCGTGGGAAGCAGCGTGGGCAAACTCCTCCAGACTTTGATTAGAACGTCTCAGTTCCTCTACTAATCGATCCTTTTGTAACTGCGCTTCTTTAATTGGTGTGACATCAGTAAATACGTGAATGAGATGATCCCGGTCCATTCTGGACACACTTACCTCTAACCACCGTCCGGTTAACTCCAGAAAATATTGTGTAATGAAAGGCTCCCCTGTTTCAAGCGTTTGTATACATAGTTGAAAATAAGGCGACTGGAGCATGCGTGGCTCTATCTCAGTAACCAATTTACTTAGGTATATATCTTTGGGAATACCTGCGATTTGCACGGCGGCATCATTCGCTAAAATGGTGCGGCAGTCAACGATCGAACCTTGTTCGTCACGAACGAATTCGGAAACTGATATACCATTGGAGGAGCCCGCCAGAATTTTATCAAGTAGTCTTTTTTGCTCTTCTATTTTCTCTGCAACTGTTTTTTGCTCTAATACATCTGCAAATGTTATCACCACACCATTATCACCAACTTTTACAGAGGCAATGTCGTACCAGGCGTCCAAACCTTCCCCTTGATACCTAAGGTCAAACCGCGCCGGAACACCTGTTTCTATCACGTTGCAATGAGTAGCAAAAGCGCCTGTAGTTACTGCAGTCGGAAACAATTCCTTCATGGTTTTCCCCAGCACTTCTTCTTCCGTTTTACCAATCAACTGCTTGCACATCTCGTTGATCTGGGTATAACGCAAGTCAATAATATTGCCTTCTTCATCTCTTATAGCCTCACAGGTTAAAACGGCATTGAGTGAAGCATTCAAAATACTAGTAAGGTAGTTTGATTGTTGTTGAAGGATCTTTTGTGATTCTTTCAATTCCGTGATGTCACTAAGCATAGCAAGGAAACCATCATCCAGCTTTACGGTAGAAATGGAAACCCACTTCCTGGATCGTTCTACATATTGCTCACGTTGAACCGTCGTGCTTTTTTCCACCATTTCAACATACCTATCGAAGGCTACAGCTGAACCTAAGATCTGTAGGATTTCACGAAACCTCAGGGTGGCGCCTTCTTCTTCGGTTAGTCCCAATAATAAGTTCCGCTGCTCATTATATACACGCGGTTTGAAGTCAGTAATTACTCCTTCAACATTTCGAATTGCGTCAAATAACGCAATTCCTATGGGAGAGCTCTTGACTATAGACTCCAACGTGCGTCGTGTTGCCTGCTCCCTCTGTTCAGCCTGCCGCTGTGCTCCACGGTCACGAGTAACACTTAGCACTCCTTCTTTATGAGGCCGTCGCACCGTTTCAAGCACCCGGTTTGTGTAATGAGTCACGAAGGTGTATTCCTTCACCTCACCGGTCTGGTATACATCAAGAAAGTGCTTGAAATTTTCGGGAGCACTGATTTCGGAAGGTATACCATCACGAAGAATACGTAAACCGCTTAAGCTTCCCTTCGGATGGCCAACTACTTCAATAGCTGCTTTATTTGCATATCCAACCTCAAAATCCTCGACCGTGCCGTCGCTGGTGAATACCGGATGTACCCAAATTAGGGCATCGGGCAAAAGGTATAAAACCGATGCCTCAAGAGAGGACGTCTGCAGGTCATTACCAATCATATGAATGCAAATAAGTTAAATTTTTTGCAGAATCGGACAAAAATAATAACCAGATAAATACTTATCGTTATAATTCCTACAAGTCCTCGCCAGAAGGTAACAAACGTTAAATTGAATAGTTTGTAGCTGGATATTAACTGTAATATGTATTTTTTGAAGGTGGATCAAGATTAATTAGATTTTAAGTATTATTACAAGCCAACACACAAATGCCGGTTGT
>DATHAW010000777.1:0-7212 GCA_035296465.1 Spirosoma sp. | reverse complement strand
CTATTGGAGCAGGCGTTGGCGTTCGCATTGACCTGTCGTTTTTCCTGATACGCCTGGACATTGCAACACCCCTGCGCAAGCCCTACAAAACCAACGGTAGCGAGTGGGTCATCGACCAGATAAACTTCGGTAGCCGCACGTGGCGAAAGGAGAACCTGGTCTTTAACATCGGAGTCGGGTATCCGTTCTAACGTAACACGGACCGTTGGCTCCACCCAGAGCCATGTGGAATTAGGCCAGCGCCCAATGTCACGTCAGCAACGGTCGAATTATGCCCCAAACCGTGTTAGCTATAATTTTGTGACCGGCGGGATTTGGGTGAATGCCATCAGACTGGTTCAGCTTTGGTATGCCCCCTACGTCTTCGAGCAGGAAGGGAATCAGGATAGCCTTGTTTTTATCGGCCAGCTCTTTGAACAAGTCCCGGAATTCACGGGTGTAGTCCGTGCCGAGGTTTGGGGGAATCTGCATACCCGCCAGCACAATAATGGCCTGGGGACTTTTGCGTCGGACGGTATCCATAATGGCCTGTAGGTTCTGACGCGTAGCGGCCAGGGGCAAACCACGCAGACCGTCGTTGCCACCCAGTTCAAGCACAAACACCGCCACGGGCTGGCGCAGCACCCAGCCAATGCGGCTCTTGCCCCCGGCGGTGGTTTCGCCACTGAGCCCGGCGTTGACAACGGTGTAATTCAGCCCGGCAGAGTCGATCTTCTGTCCAATCAGCGCCGGAAATGCCTGCGTGGGTTCAACGCCATAGCCGGCGGCCAGACTGTTCCCAAAAAACAACACCGTTTTTTTTGTCGGGGCTGGGGCCTGAGATGGCTTATCTGCCGTAGTGGCTGAGCCAGCCGTTGGTTGGGAGGCAGTTTTTGTATCAGAGGAACCACAGCCCCAGACCGTTAAGAGCATCGTTAGCCCGCTCATCATAGAATATAACGTTCGGTTGGTTTTCGAGAACTTCATGGATTGTCTGTCAGTTTCAGTTTAAACATGGATAACAGGAAGCTTTTCCCGGAAGAACACCGGGAAAATATAAAAACTCCCTGCTTCCGGTTTAATTCCTTATGTCCGCACCAACGGACTACGTAGTGTTTAACCATTTTCTCCTGCATGAGCATTCTACGCGTCGAAAATCTGACGAAAACATACACCAGCGGAGGCCGGGACCTGACCGTGCTGCATAGTGTCAATTTTACGCTCGAACCGGGCGATACATTTGCCATTGTGGGGCCGTCGGGCAGCGGCAAAACGACCCTGCTGGGTCTGTGTGCCGGTCTGGATCGGGCGTCGTCGGGTAGCGTTTATTTGAACGACATCCGATTGGACACCCTGAGCGAAGACCAGCGGGCTGCCGTACGGAATCAGTACGTTGGCTTTATTTTCCAGAACTTCCAACTGCTGCCTACCCTTACAGCCCTTGAAAACGTAATGGTACCGCTGGAACTGCGTGGCGACAAGGGTGCTCAGAAAACGGCGCAGGCCCTACTGGAACGGGTCGGGTTGGGGCAGCGTGGTCACCACTACCCTACTCAGCTCTCCGGCGGTGAACAGCAGCGTGTGTCGCTGGCGCGGGCCTTTGCCAACCGCCCCCGGTTACTGTTTGCCGACGAACCCACCGGTAATCTGGACGCCGATACCAGTGCCACGGTGGTTGACCTACTTTTTGAACTCAACCGCGAAGCCGGCACTACGCTCGTACTCGTCACGCACGATATGGAATTAGCCACCCGCACCCAGCGCATCATCCGCATTAAGGGCGGCACTGTCGTGGCGGATTTTAAACCGGAAGCGGCAGAAATCGCATCTGGCTCTTAACACCCGCACCGCCTTTTCGATAATGGATATACCCCGGTTTAATTCCACATTGCATCCAAGTCCGGGTTTCTCCTGGCTTTTCCGCATGGCCTGGCGCGACAGTCGCCGAAGCCGGCAACGGCTGCTCCTGTTCATGTCGGCTATTGTACTGGGCATTGCGGCTTTGGTGGCTATTAATTCATTTGGAGACAACCTTGCCCGCAGCATCAACGAGCAGGCGCGTGAACTGCTCGGGGCCGACCTGACGCTCTCGTGGTCGCGCCCACCCTCCCGCCAGACGGGACAACTCATGAAAACCATTGGCCGAGACCGCGCTTACGAAGTCTCGTTTGCTTCGCTCGTGTCCATACCCAAAACCGGGGGTGTCCGGCTGGCGCAGGTAAAAGGTCTTGAGGGTCGTTTCCCTTACTACGGCACCTGGGATGTCCAGCCCGCATCAGCCATTCAACTGTTTAGGCAGGCTGCCAGCCGCGTAGCGTTAGTAGACGATGCCCTGCTGGTGCAGTTAGGGGCTCAGGTTGGCGACTCGGTTCGGGTGGGCAACCAGTCGTTTTTGATTGCGGGTCGGGTGCTGAAAACACCGGGACAGGCTGCTATTGCTGCCACCGTAGCGCCGACGGTTTTTATTCCGAATCCGTTTTTGACCGACACCGGTCTCCTGCAACGCGGCAGCCGGGTAAATTACAAGTACTATTATCAGTTTGCGCCAGGCACCGACGTAGCGGCAGCGATTAAAAAATACTCAGCCCGTTTGGATAAGGAAGGCGTTAACACTGACACCATCGCCGAGCGCCAGCGCCAGACGGGTCGCTCCTTTGGCGACCTGACCAAGTACCTAAGTCTGGTGGCGTTTGTAGCACTGCTGTTGGGTTGCGTAGGTGTGGCCAGTGCCGTGCAGTTGTACGTCAAAGAAAAAGTCCAGTCGGTGGCTATTCTCAGGACGCTGGGTGCCAGCGGGCGACAGGCCCTATTAATCTATCTGCTCCAGACTGCCCTCATGGGCTTGATAGGCGCTACGTTAGGCGCGTTGCTAGGATCGGCCGTGCAGTTAGTGCTTCCGCGCGTCTTCGGCAATTTTCTACCCATTACCGTACAAACGACCCTATCAGGGCCGGCTATACTGAGTGGTATTGGGACGGGTCTGCTCATCTCTGTGCTGTTTGCATTACTGCCGCTGTTGGCCATTCGGAACGTATCGCCCCTGCGGACGCTACGTTCGTCGTTCGAAACTGACTTATCGGGGCGTGACCCGCTGCGATGGGCCGTTTATGGGCTTGTCGTTAGCTTCATTGTCGGCTTTGCCTATTTACAGACTCGAAATTTTACCCTGGCAGTTGGCTTCACGGGTGGTTTGATTATTGCCTTTGGCGTGCTGACTGCCCTAGGGCTGGGGTTGATTTGGCTTGTGCGCCGGTTTTTTCCCAGTTCCTGGAGCTACGTCTGGAGGCAAAGCCTGGCGAATCTGTACCGGCCCAACAACCAGACGCTTATCCTCGTCACGGCCATTGGACTGGGGGCGTTCCTAATTGCTACGTTGTATCTGACGCAGGGCCTGCTACTTGGGCGCGTGGAGTTGTCAGGTAGTGGCAAGCAGCCCAATATGGTTCTCTTCGATATTCAGAACGAGCAAATTGCGGGGGTACGGTCGCTGGTTAGGGAGCAGAAACTCCAAATTTTGCAGGAAGTACCGGTCGTGACAATGCGTCTGTCGGGTATTAACGGACGTACGCCCGAAGCGATGCGGAAAGATACGTCCGTTAAAGTGCCCAACTGGGCATTTACCCGCGAGTACCGGGTAACGTACCGCGATTCGCTGATTTCGTCGGAGAAATTGGCAGCCGGAAAAGGACCATCCCAACGTAACGGCACCATCTATGCATCCGTTGAAAAAGACTTTCTGGACCGGATGCACCTGAAACTCGGCGATACACTAGATTTCAATGTACAGGGCGCTCCCATTCCGGTTATTGTGGGTGGCACCCGGGAGGTAGACTGGAATCGGGTTCAGACCAACTTCCTGATTGTGTTTCCGGCTGGTGTGCTGGAACAGGCCCCGCAATTTCACGTCCTGATGACGCGCGTTCCGGACAACCAAACGTCGGCCCTGCTTCAGCGTGGTTTGGTAAGCCGGTTTCCTAACGTGTCGGCCATTGACCTCGGCCTGATTCTGAAAACAGTAGACGAAATTCTGGGGCAAATTTCCTTTGTCATTCGATTCATGGCCTTATTCAGCATTCTGACGGGACTACTGGTGCTGGCTTCTTCGGTCGTCATCAGCAAGTACCAGCGGCTGCGCGAAAGTGTCCTGCTCAGAACGCTGGGTGCCAGCCGAAACCAGATTCTGCGCATCACTGCACTTGAATATGGCTTGCTGGGTCTGCTGGCAGCTTTGTCGGGCATTTTGCTTTCGTTAGTTGGTACGTGGGCGCTGGCCAGATTTGTCTTTGAAGTACCTTACCGGCCCGATCTGGTGCCGCTGCTCGTCGTGGCTGGCGTAGTAACGGGACTGACAGTATTAATCGGCGTCTTTAACAGCCGCGAGGTATTAGTTCGACCACCTCTGGATGTGTTGCGGGCGGAGGGGTAAGTTTTAGCGGAACTAATAAGCCAAGGAGTCGAGTAAAGGCTAGAGTTGCGCATTTTGTATTGCTTCGTTTCACCGACAATATGGTTCAAAAACTACGTTGTCTTCATTACTGATGCTTCTGCTCGTGCAAATAGTTACTTACAACTCTCTTTTATTGAGCAAATACACTAAATTCCACTGATACCTTGAAGTAGTTTAGTATTGTATTTACATTTAGGGGAATATGCTCTATTTATTAATTAAAAGCAGTTCTACAACCACAAACATTAACGATCTTAAATATAAATGACAAAAGTTATTTTGTTTGGTTCGACAGGAAATCTTGGAAAAGAAATTGCCAAAGAATTAGTCAGACAAGGCTACGACCTTACCATTGTAGTTAGAAATGAGGTGAAGGCTAAATCCTTATCTGACGTTACATCAAAATCTATTATTGCGGACGTCTGTAATAAGGAGACGCTTAACCAAATACTCGACAAACAAGACATCGTTATTTCAGCATTAGGTAAAAGTGTTTCTCCGAATGACAAAAGTAAATCAACATTCAGAGAAGTTGACTACACAGCGAATGCTAATATACTTGACGAAGCTATAAAAGCAGGCATCAAGAAATTTGTTTATGTTTCCGCATTTCATTCAGAAAAATACTTGCATTTAGAATACTTTAGAGTTCACCACGATTTTGCAGAACTACTAAAAAAATCAGGTATTGATTATTCAATCATTAAGCCGCCTGCAATTTTTAGTGCATTTATTGACATGATAGAAATGGCTAAAAAGGGTCAACTTGTTAACATTGGCAAAGGTGATAAAAAGACAAATCCAGTTTATGAAGGTGATTTGGCAAAGGTAGTAGTCGATAGTGTCAATCTGACCAATAGCACAATCGAAGTAGGAGGTAAAGCCATTTATACTCGAAAGCAATTGAATGAAATTATACAAAATGAAATTGACATAAACAAAAAAATCAGAACTGTTCCTGTTGGACTGTTTAAAATGGCATTGCCCATGATTAAAATATTTAGTAAAAACACCTACGACAAATTCGCTTTCTTCATAGAAGTAATGCAAAAAGACACTATTGCACCTCAAATTGGAGAAATGACTTTTGAGAATTATGTGAAAATTAAAGTATATGAACAAACGCAGAAAAGAGGCTAACCGTAGTTCTTCAAATTCCCATACGGCCTAAAATTTATTCTTTAATGGCAATTATTCTACTTTTTTAATCGTACTAAATTCATTCTATTGATTTCACTAATCAATTAACAAGCACAAACATTTTTTGGAAGGATTTCTTACAACTTTACTTGACTTAACCGGAACCCTTGCATTTACAATTGATGGGATAAGGTTAGCTTGTGGTAAACAGGTTGATTGGTTTGGCGCTTATCTAATTGGCTTAACAACTGCGATTGGCGGTGGAACCGTAAGAGACTTGTTACTGGATGTAACTCCATTTTGGATGCTGGAGAGTAAATATTTCCTGATAACTGGAATCGCGCTACTCGCAACGTTGCTTTTCAAAGATAAACTATTCAAATGGCGGAATACCTTATTTATATTTGATGCTATCGGACTGGGATTGTTTACAATTGTTGGAATTAGTAAAAGCATCGAAATGAACTTGCCATTTTGGGTTTGTATAGTGATGGGTACTATTACAGGCTCAATTGGTGGTGTGTTTAGAGATGTTTTATTAAATGAAGTGCTGCTGTTATTACGAAAAGATATTTATGCGCTCTCCTGTGTAGCGGGTGGCGTTGTTTATTTTGCGTGTATTCAATTCAATCTTTTAACGAGTTTAACCGAACTTATTGCTGCGTCGTTAGTGATAGTTGTCAGAATAATTGTTTTCAGGCTTCATATTCATTTAATAGTTCTGAATCCAGTCAGGGTTAATGACGATGACAAAGCAGACAACGCATAACTCTTGCTAACTTTTGTTTGCAGTAGGATGGCTGACGTGACCCGGAATGCCACTACGTTGCAAAGCCGTTTTCGGTGAGCGCATCTCCTACCGTTAAGCCACTCCAGGACGAAAACTGCGGAAACAGCTAACATTGCACTTTCCTCTATAAGTTACACTGCGTCAGGCAAGGGCAAGCTCCTGTTAACAAGCGAGTCGATAATTGATTACATTTACCGGGCTACCCCAATGCATTCAAACCCTTATGCCCCGAATCCAGCAACTTACGGTCTGGTTTTTTCTCACTTTTCTCAGCTTTTATTCGGTAAGTACCCAATCCCAGCCCAGACGTAATCAGTTACCCAGTCGCATTGATATCCAGTTCCTCGATGCCACTACTAATCGCCCTACGCCCGCGCGCGTTCGGCTTACCCAGAATGGCCACGTCGTAAAGCAATTTCCCGCTGAAGCAGTCGCGGTCATGTATGGCCTGTGGGACCACGAAGACGGCTACGGCTTTCAGCCGGACAGTTCGTTTTATGTAGCCGGACGTTTTCGATTGACGTTACCACCCGGTACGTATCAGTTATCCCTATCCAAAGGCCCGGAATTCCTCAGCCAGCAGCACACACTCGTTGTTCCGGCTGGAAAAGCCCTGCAGCGGACGTATCGGCTAACGCGCTGGGTGAATATGACTGCCAAAGGCTGGTACTCGACCGATGGCCATATTCACCTCCGGCGGTCGCCCCGCGAGAATCCCCTTATTATGACCTGGCTGCAGGCCGAAGATGTCCACGTCGGGGCGCTGCTGCGCATGGGCGATTTCTGGGAAACATACTACCCGCAGTATGCCTACGGTCAGAAAGGCACGTACCAACAGGGAAAGTATCTGCTCACA
>DATHAW010000776.1:0-2052 GCA_035296465.1 Spirosoma sp. | reverse complement strand
AAGCCCAGACCGATGGGTTTGCCAAACCGCTGTTTAAATCGTTCGATACTAAACCGGCCGCTTTAAAAGCGTTTAAAGAAAAGCCTCATGCCCATATTGGTCAGGGAGACAAGACAGTTGCTAAACAGGGAAAGCTCGCAGAACTAGTGGGCAATCCTATTCTGGATAGTCTGGTTGTCGATGCAGCCTGGAACACTGCTACCGGCGATATGGAATACCAGGGTATCTATTTAGCGACGCAGCAGAAGCTATTCCTGAAAGGTCCTTACAGCGATGGCACCAACAACATCGGCGAGTTTCTGGCCATTGTTCACGCCCTGGCTCTGCTCCACCAAAAAGGCAGTAACATTCCCGTCTACTCCGATTCGCGAACAGCCATCAGTTGGGTAAAAAAGAAGAAAGCCAACACCAAACTGGAGGAAACAACCCGCAATGCTGAACTCTTTGAGTTGCTCAACCGGGCCGAAAACTGGCTGCAGACCCATGCCTTTGCCAACCCGGTGCTGAAATGGGAAACGACCGTCTGGGGCGAAAACCCCGCTGACTTCGGCCGAAAATAATGTTTCGCTTCAAGCAGTTCACCATTCGGCAGGACCGGGCCGCCATGAAAGTCTGTACCGACGCCTGCATACTGGGCGCGTATGCCGACGTAGCAACTGACTCACCGGCCCGCATTCTCGATATTGGTACGGGTACGGGGCTACTGGCGCTCATGGCGGCACAACGGAATGTAGGGGCAATTGTGGATGCCATTGAGGTGGACCAGGATGCTTCTGAGCAGGCAATGGAAAACGTAGCCGCCAGCATACTGGGCGAAAGACCCGCTGCCGACCGGGTGCGGATCATACAGGGGCGGGTGCAGGATTTCAGTCCAACCTCACCCTATGACCGAATTCTGACCAATCCGCCATTCTACACCAATCACCTTCGCTCGCCAAGTGCAGCCGTGAACCGGGCGCTGCACACCTCTGAACTGCCGTTCCGTGAACTTGTCGAGGCCGTTGGGCGGTTACTCCACTTGGATGGCCAGTGGTGGGTGCTGCTTCCTCCCTACGAAACCGAGGCATTAGTCGCCCTGGCTGCCACCGTAGGGCTGATGCCCTTTCAGCAGCTCTGTGTGCGGCATAACGACCGAAAGCCGGTATTCCGAACCATTACGGGGTTTGCCCGCACCAACCAATCGCCGGGTACCCACACTCTAACCATTTATGAATCGGCCGACAATACCTATACCCCGGCGTTCCGGGCGTTGCTGCGCGATTTTTACCTGATATTCTAAATCTTTCCGACCTTTATGAATAAATTGACAGAACCCGTTTTACGTTTATAGCGTACATCGTATGTTAGCCATCGTACATCATTAAATGACTGATTCGCTTCAACTAACCATCCTGATTCCGCTCTACAACGAAGACGAGTCGCTGACCGAACTGCACGACTGGATTGTTCGGGTCATGACGGAGCATCGTTATACGTACGAAATCCTGTTCGTCGATGATGGCAGCACCGATGATTCGTGGGCGGTCGTTGAGCAGTTAGCGAACCTGAACCCAAACGTGCGGGGCATTCGGTTCAACCGCAACTACGGCAAAACCGCGGGCCTTCAGACAGGCTTTCTGGCCGCCAGGGGTCAGGTTGTTATTACCATGGATGCTGACCTGCAGGACAGCCCCGACGAGATCCCTGAACTCTACCGGATGATTATCGAAGAGAAATATGACCTTGTTTCGGGTTGGAAACAGAAGCGCTACGACCCCATCACCAAAACCTTGCCCACAAAGCTGTTCAATGCGGTGTCGCGCTGGATTTCGGGCGTACCGCTTCACGATTTTAACTGCGGTCTGAAAGCCTATCGTCAGCGTGTAGTGAAAACGATTGCCCCCTCGCTATACGGCGACATGCACCGAAATCTTCCGATAGTGGCCAACTGGAACGGATTCGGCCGGATTGGCGAGAAGGTGGTTCAACACCGGGCCCGTAAATATGGTACCACCAAATTTGGTTTGGAGCGGTTTGTCAATGGCTTTCTGGACGTGCTTGTTATCGGCTTTG
>DATHAW010000775.1:0-3806 GCA_035296465.1 Spirosoma sp. | reverse complement strand
AAGGCAGGAGCGAAGGTTGCCGCTAAGAAAAGCGCGATGACAAGAGCGAAGACTTTTTTCATGAGCATTTGATGTTTAGTGGTTTTTAAGAGGTTTATGCCGAACGGATAGATCAAAATTGGCTCATCACGCTCCACTGGTTCAAACGTCGTGAGCATGAACTGCCTATTTAGGGAGGTGAACTGGTAGAAACAGCGGATCAGATAGAATTGGAAAGGGAATAAAAATCTCCTTTCCAATTCTGGTCAGTCTCAGCCTGAATCGGAGGGTATCCCCTGCTGGCTCAGAAACCCTGGATTGTCTCCATTCCGGGCACGACCAAACTGAACCGCCTGACGGAGAACAGCGGAGCGGCAACCATTCAGCTTACGTCAGATGAACTACGCGAGATCGAGACTCTTCGGCTCAAATCAACGTAGTGGGTAACCGCTACTTTGAACAAATGGAGCAATCAACGGGACTGTAGTCGTCTGTCTTGAGTTGAAATCGGAGGGGAGCGTATGACAATAAACAGGTATGTCACCTAAGGATAACGCTTCGTAATATCTACTAGAAACTTACTGATGAGGTTTCAAGCTATTTCTTGTATAGACACACGGAGGAGTAAAATGCGGAGGAAAACACTTAGTTGTTAAATAAAAACCTGCTTGGCATGTTTGTTGACTTTGAAGTTCATACATATTCTACAGCCTCTTATATTCACTCTTACAGCAATACGCTAAGTAGTTTCGTCCAAAAACTATTTTTAAAGACAACACGTACTACG
The DNA here is from genome assembly GCA_035296465.1 of Spirosoma sp. GTDB lineage: Bacteria > Bacteroidota > Bacteroidia > Cytophagales > Spirosomataceae > Spirosoma. Next base: position 3,040 of record DATHAW010000775.1, on the reverse strand, counting down.
CTGTCGGCATGGAACCATCGTCAGTTTGTCAAGCTCACCTGGATTTAATCAACTGGCAATTATTCCGAAAAGGGAATCAGGAGGCATTGTCTAACTTGTTTCTGGCTCATTATGATAAATTATATGCGTACGGTCTGCGACTTAACAGCGACGAGGAAATAATTAAAGACAGCATTCAGGAGTTGTTTTTGAAACTTTGGCGGAAGCGGGAATCGTTGGGAGAGGTGCGTGAGGTAACGCCTTATCTGTTTAAATCATTCCGACGGTGCATTATAGACGCCCTGCGCGATGGTCCCTATCGTTTTCAACTCTGGCGTAGTGATGACGAAATCAGGCTGGAGGTCTCCTTCTCTCATGAAGAGTTTATAATTTCCGAGCAAATCAATACCGAGCAGCGGCAACGGTTGACCAAAGCGTTAAACCAACTCACTAAACGGCAGCGGGAAGCCATCCATCTTCGCTACTTTGACGGCTTCGAGCCGCATCAAATTGCGCAGATAATGAACCTCAGCGATCAGTCGGTCTATAATCTGCTTTATCGCTCCATGCAGTCGCTGCGCGATAACTTTTTTCTGCTGGTTTTGCTTTGGGCGAACCAGGAGCAAAATTTCTAAAAAATCTTAAATTTTTTGGGTAGATAGTATTAGTATGCCCGTGATGCAGTCAAGCGGCCTTTGAAGAAGCCGGTTCTGACTATGTCCTACGATTCCTATACTGTCGCTGACTTCGTTCTGGACGATTCCTTTCAGGCCTACGTGCTTTGTGCTAACCCTGAAGCGGTGGCCTTCTGGACGGCCTGGGTAACCCAGCATCCTGAGCGTGACGAAGACATTCAACAGGCTTCCGAACTTATTCGGCTGCTGACGGGTCCGAAACAGACTGTTCAACTACCAAACCGGGCTGCCGAGCTGCGACGCCTGATTGAACAGCTCCCCCTACCCCGCCACCGGCCGTTGCCTGCTCGCGTGGCGTTCCCAGCCCGGCCCACCACGCGCTGGCGTATCAGTAGCCGCGCCCTGGCGACATTGTCTGTTTTGCTCTTGCTGGCCGTAGGAAGCTGGGGCTGGTTTCGGCACCAGCAGCACCCCTCGTTAGTTGCCCTGACAACAACTTATGGCCAAAAACGCACCGTTTTCCTCCCCGACGGCTCTGAGGTGACGCTTAATGCCCAATCTACGCTTCGCTACAGTCCTGACTGGCCAGAGGGCCAAGACCGGCAGGTATGGCTTGACGGAGAAGCTTTTTTCCGGGTCAGCAAGCAGCGGGTAGCCGGCCGTTCGGCGAAATTTACTGTACAAGCAGGTGGACTGGCAGTTGAGGTACTTGGAACCCAGTTTAACGTTTTCCACCGCGCTCGAAAAACGCAGGTGGTGCTGGAGGAAGGAAAAGTGCGGCTCCGGTCAGCTGAAACGTTGCGACCGCTGCTCGACATGGCACCTGGCGAAACAGTCGTGTATTCGCAAAACGACCAATTGCTGAGCCGCCAGCGGGTTGATCCGCAACTATATGATGCCTGGCGTACCAACCGGCTACTATTTGACAATACCCCCCTTTCTGAAGTAGCCGACCTGATTCAAGACACGTACGGCAAGTCCGTTGTCTTTGCTTCACCAGAGTTGATGAGTCGTCGACTTACAGGTAGCATTCCCAGCAACGACCTCGGCCGATTAACCAGGGCGCTGTCTCGGGCGTTTGGCCTCCGCATTACGGAACAGGATAACCAACTGCTGATTGAGGCCGAATAACCATTCGACAATAACAAACCCTTTAACTAATCCCTACAATGCATCAACTTCTAACTTGTTTGCTGTTTATGACAAGCCTGCTGACCAGTTCGGTAGTAGGTGGGCAAACGCTGGCGTTAAACCGGCAGTCGATGGCTTTCGGTCAGTCTACCACCCCGCAATCTCTCGGTCAGTTATTGCCGCAACTCGCGTCCCGTTATCAGGTCAGCATCCTGGCCGATGCTCAGTTATTAGAAGGCAAGACCGTTGCAGAATGGCCATCGGGTAAACTCGAAACGGTGCTGCGAATCATCCTGAAACCACACGGACTTACGTTCGACAAGATTGATGAGCGTACCTATGTTATAGTGGCCAAAAGCAGCGGTCGACGGATTCCGGTAAGCCCTTCACCAACGAATACACCAGTCCATATTCCGGTCGAAACCGCGCCGTTGCGTCAAGAAGGTAACGCATTCAGCGCCGAACCTGTACGACAACAACCGCAGGAACGTACCCTTACAGGCAGGGTCACAGATGAGACGCTGGGACAGGCACTTCCCGGCGTATCGGTCGTGTTGAAGGGAACCAGTCGGGGTACAACCACCGACAGCGAAGGCAACTACCGCATTGCAGTGCCTGAAGGGGGAGGCACACTGGTATTCTCCTACATTGGCTACCTGACCCAGGAGATTGCCATCGGTGCCCGGTCAACGCTAAATGTGACGCTGAGCGCGGATACCCGCTCGCTTAATGAGGTCGTGGTGGTTGGTTACGGCACTCAGAAGAAATCCGATGTGACGGGGTCAGTAGCGACCATTACCGCTGAAAAGCTGAAAAACCAGCCAGTGCAAAGCGTTGACCAGGCATTGGCGGGTCAATTACCGGGTGTGCAGATTATACAGCCAACCGGTGCCCCGGGTGGAGGGGCACGCGTGCGTATTCGTGGTGTAGGTTCGATTTCATCAGGTAACGAGCCGCTTTACGTAATCGACGGATTTCCGATCCAGGGAAGCTTTGATCAGAATTACAACCCACTCACCACGATCAACCCGCAGGACATCGAGAGCATTAACGTACTAAAGGATGCTTCCTCAACAGCTATTTATGGGTCACGGGGCAGCAACGGGGTCGTTATCATCACCACCAAACGCGGGAAAGCTGGTAAAACCCGCGTAGATGTTGACGTTTATCATGGCGTACAAACCATTGAGCGCACCATAAAAATGATGAATGCTTCTCAATTGGCAGATGCCAGCATTGAAGCACGTAATATTTTTTACCGGGACGTATTCGGGGGCAACCCAACTGACCCAAAT
>DATHAW010000774.1:0-4193 GCA_035296465.1 Spirosoma sp. | reverse complement strand
TGCTAGTAATGGCTTAACTACCTTACCGGCTACGTCGGTCAGCCGATACCGACGACCCTGGCTTTTGAACGTTAATTTCTCGTGGTCGACGCCAAGCAGGTGCAGCACTGTTGCCTGAAAGTCGTGGACATGGACCGGGTCGCGCACTACGTTGTAGCCGAAGTCGTCGGTTTGGCCGTAAACCATTCCTTTTTTGACCCCGGCACCCGCCATCCAGACCGAAAACGCCCGCGGGTGGTGATCACGTCCGTAATTTTCGCGGGTGAGTTTGCCCTGCGAATAAGGACCCCGACCAAATTCCCCACCCCATATTACGAGTGTATCATCCAGCAAACCACGCTGTTTAAGGTCCATGATGAGCGCGGCCGAAGGCTGGTCTACGCTTTTCGCCTGTGTTCTGATGTCGTTGGGCAGGTTGCCGTGCTGATCCCAGCCCTGATGGTACAACTGGACAAACTTCACATCCTTCTCGATCAGTTTCCTAGCCAGTACGCAGTTAGCGGCAAACGTACCGGGCTTGCGGCTGTCCGGCCCATACATATCGAAAATGTACTTTGGCTCTTTGGATATATCCAGCGTTTCGGGCACCGACGTTTGCATCCGGTACGCCATTTCGTACTGCGCCATCCGGCTATTTATTTCTGGGTCCAGTACGTGCTTATACTGCTCCTGATGCAGTTTAGTCAGGTAATCCAGCATCCGCCGACGGCTGGGCCGGTCAATACCAGGCGGGTTGTTGAGATAATATACGGGGTCTGGTCCAGACCGGAAAACAACGCCCTGATGCACCGACGGCAGAAATCCGTTGCTCCAGAGTTTAGCGTAGAGCGGCTGGTCGCCGTCGCGGCCTTTAGAGAGCAAAACCACAAACGCGGGCATGTTCTGGTTATCGGAGCCTAAGCCATAGCTAATCCACGATCCGAAACTTGGTCGGCCCGCCTGCTGGCTACCCGTCTGAAAAAATGTAACGGCTGGGTCGTGATTAATGGCTTCGGTGTTCATCGACCGGATAAACGTTAGGTCATCGGCAATGCGCGAGGTATAGGGCAACAAGTCGCTCATCCACATCCGACCGGGGCCATACTGCGCAAACTTAAATGTCGATGCGGCCAGTGGGAATTTGCTTTGTCCGGCCGTCATGCCCGTTAGGCGCTGCCCTTTTCGCACCGATTCGGGCAGGTCCTGCCCCCACATGGCTTCGAGCCGGGGTTTATAATCGAACAAGTCCAACTGCGACGGTGCTCCACTCTGAAATAGGTAAATCACCCGCTTCACCTTCGGTGGAAAGTGCGGTTTCCCCAGGGCCGGATTCTCGCCCGGAGCGGATGGACCAGATGTGCCGCCAAACAAATTAGTCGGGTTCAGCAACGAGGCCAGCGCAATGGCTCCTAAGCCCGCACCCGATTGCCCCAGAAAATTCCGGCGACTGAGTTGATCGTGGACATTGTCGAGAATATGGTCCTGGATGTTAGCCATTACTAATTAAGATTATTGTCATGGAACGACGTTACGTAATTCTATAAATACGTCCGTTATCGCTTTACAACCGCTTCGTCAAAATTCATAATCGTACTCGTCACCACCGTCCAGGCTGCCAGTTCGGCGGGGTTGAGCTTTTTGTCTACGGGATATTCACCCACCGACAGCAGTTCCTGCGCCCGTTTGGGATTCTTTTTGAAATCGGCCAGTTCTTCACTATATAGCTGCTGGATCAGTTTAAGCTCTTCCGGCCGGGCCAGCCGGCTTATTACCGATTTAAAGGCCTTATTAATCAGTTGGGTATCCCGATCTCCATTTGCCAGCGACCGTTGCGCCAACACCCGAGCCGCTTCCACAAACTGGGGATCATTCAGCGTAACAAGGGCCTGCAAAGGCGTACTGGTTTTTTGCCGCTTCACAATGCACGTATGCCGTTCAGCCGCATCAAAGTTGAGCATCATGGGCGGGGGCGACGACCGTTTCCAGATGGTGTACATCGACCGGCGGTAGAGACTGTCGCCGTGATTTTGAGTATATTTCACAGCATTCCGCGTGGCTAATGCTTCCCAAATGCCAGCCGGTTGGTACGGATGAACACTTGGTCCGCCAATGCGCTTCGTTAGCAGACCACTCGCAGCCAGCGCATTATCCCGCACCTGCTCCGCCGACATCCGGTAGCTTGGCCCGCGTGTCAGGAACGTATTGTCGAGATCGGCCTCCCGCGCAGCTTCCGATACCGTAGACGACTGCCGATACGTTGCCGACATAACGATTAGTTTATGCATTGCCTTCATGTTCCAGCGGTCAGCCGATGCTACCGAACCAGACTGCCCATTGCCTTCGCGAAACCGAACAGCCAAATAATCGAGTAGTTCGGGGTGGCTTGGCAAGGCGCCCTGGTTGCCGAAGTCATCGCTGTTTTTGGCTAATCCCTGCCCAAAATACTGCTGCCACATGCGGTTGACCATTACGCGGCTGAACAGTGGATTATCTGGCATGAGCAGCCACTGGGCCAGGCCAAGCCGGTTTCTGGGCATATCATCCGGCATTGGCTTCAAGCTGTGAATTACGGCAGGCTGAACCACCTCGCCGGGGGCATCATAAGCTCCACGTTTGAGCAGGTGGGTTACGCGCGGCTGTTTTCGCTCCTGCATCACCATGACCTGGTCGGCATTGGTATAAAGCATGAGTTGCTCCCCGCGCAGCGTCATAGCCTCCTTATATGCCGTCTGGTACAGTGAATCCTCAGTCGTTACATAGTAGTTGTACAAACCCGTTCGCTGGGCAGGGCTACGCTTTGCCAGGGACGTTTGCAATGCGGCTGCAAGCGCGTCGGGAGCGCCCGCCAGCCGGGGCATTTCGAGCGGAGTCAGGCAACGGTCATAGATGCGCAACTCATCGACGGCGAAATCCTTATAAAAATAATCGTGCATCCGGCCAACATAGAACGAATGTTGCGCCCAGTGCGACTTGTCTTTACCATAGACCATGCTGTGCTGCAGGTGGTCTGTGATGACGCGCGTCTGCATGGGTTTTCCATTGAGGTACAGGGCCAGGCCATTGGCGCGGCCCATTCCGTTGTACGTCAGTGCCACCTGAAACCACGCATTGACCGGCACTTTACCAATCGACTCAATGTCAATAGCGTTGGCGGGCCACACGTGGCTGAGTGTCAACTTCAGCCGCCCATCGGCAAGCAAATCGAGCTGGTAACCGCGCTGACCGTCCATCGGGCCGGTGGTACGTCCCAGCAACGTAGCCGCCATGCCAGGCTTTGCCAGTTTGAACCAGCTGCTGATGGTAAATGGTTGATTCTGCTCGAAGGCAGCAAAGCTGGAGGGCAGGCTGATATAACTGTCGCCGGGCAGGAACCGGGCATGGCCAAAACGACCCGCCACTACGTAGGGCAGGTTGTCCGAATCTCCCCCTAGCGAAGCCGGAAGCGTATCGTTTACTCGATTGGCAAACGCATTACGAGGGTCTTTCCACAACTCTTCCTTCGTCTTGCGTTTAGCAACCTCTTTTTTTTCTGTTATTTTAAGACCATCCTTTTTCGGATCAGCCTGTTTCAACGCTTGCTCTTTCTTTTTCTTCTCGGCTTCTTGTTTGCGTTTTTCGTTTTGGGCCTTTACAAACGCTTTGATGTCACCGTGGTTGGCTTCGTCAAAGGTATAGTGTGCGATCAGGCCCTTCTCGGGCTGGCTAACCGGCCCGCTTTGTTTTTTTGATAACCATTGCCCAAACCGTTGTTGATAATCTGGTCGGTTAATATTTAGTTTTTGCTCCAGAGGGGTTAATTTCTCGCGGATATACGCCAATTGGGCGTCCGTTTTTGGCGTGGTCAGCGTAACCGTTGGGGCCGCTTCGCCATTGTAGGGAATTTGTCCGCGTTCGTTATTGCTATTAAAAAACGCGTAGAGCGAGAAATAGTCCTTCTGCGAGATTGGGTCGTACTTATGATCATGGCAGCGGGCACACTCGACCGTCAGACCCAGCATCGCCTTCCCGAACGTAGCCGTACGGTCGGCTACGTACTCAACCCGGTACTCTTCGTCTACAATGCCCCCCTCCTGGCTTTGCTGATGGTTGCGGTTGAAGGCCGTTGCAATCAGCATATCCCGGTGCTGAGCCGCTGAGGCTGGCCTGGGTAGTAAATCACCCGCCAACTGCCAGCTGATGAACCGGTCGAAGCTCAGGTTGCGGTTGAAAGCCCG
>DATHAW010000773.1:0-4114 GCA_035296465.1 Spirosoma sp. | reverse complement strand
ACTGCGCAATCTGCCGCAGCGACACCCCACAACCCGTGTAACTCTTTCCCCCAACCGTCAGGTCGACGCGGTAGTCGTACTGTTGCCCCAACGAAGCATCCACGCAGCTATCGGGCCGAAAAATAGCCGTCAGCCGCCCCGATTCCACCCCGGCGGTATAGCGAAAGCCCCCGTTTGGGTCTGAGATACGGTCAGGAGCTGAGGTATTGACTGGTTCGCCGGTAGAGGATTTAAACCGCAGGGTGTTTTTCGTGGGGTTGATCGTCAGCGTCCATGCCGGTTCATTGCCAATCGCCATCACGTCGTCGCCGGCTTTGAGGTTGCGGCTATAATCGGTGAGGTTGGGTATGGGCGTGAGGGTTTCTTTAATTCGGGCCGACGGCCGCCGACAGGAAACCAGAGCTGTTGCCAGTATGAGGCCAGCTAGCAGAATGCGCATGGGGTTCGAGGCTAACAGCGTTTTAAGCGTATGACTCAGCAAGACCGAAAAAGTTTAACGTAGCTGCCGAACGGACTATCTATTCCGCCGTTGATTCATTAATCAATAACGAATCGCCCAAAGGATCGCCGACTCCCAGAAACAGTACGCCACCAGAAAGCCGGACGTAGTGTTTGTTATGTACCTACCAGTTCTTCGTCAAAACAGCCTGCGCCGGTTTTCCCTGTGGGCTATACTGGTCGCGCTCCCGGTGGCGCAGATCTGTTTCCATGAACCACTTCCAGGCGAAGCCACCGGCAAACCAGGGTTGCGGCCAGACGGCTTCCAGTAGGGCTGCGTAAGCGTTGGTCTGGGCCATTTCGTTTGGTACGCAGTCGGTTTCTGACTCCCACGGTCGCCGTGCGGTATGGTCGCAGCTTCGGTAGCCAAACTCAGTAAATAAGATTGGTTTCTGATACCGGTCGCTCGTTTCCTGTAGGGGTTTCAAATGTTGTTTCCAGCCTTTTGTCAGGTTACGTACCGACGGTTCGCGGGCATCAGAGAGGGGGAAGTACGCATCAACGCCGACGTAGTCCAACTGACTCCAGAACGGAATTTTCTCGTAGCGGTCCCAGTTGGCCGCGTAGGTGAGCTTACCCTTATAAATTTGTTTTACCTGCCCAATCAAGGTCGACCAGAACTGGGGCCGGGCAATGGCGAAGCGGTCGAGTTCGGTGGTGATGCAGTATAGATCGACGTTCAGCGAGTCAGCCACTTTAGCAAAGTACAGTACATACTGCGCGTAGTCGTGCTCAAACGTCTGCCAATCAGATTCGGTCGTAAATTCAAGGTCGAGGTGCGACCCACCCTGCATCCATACGTGCGGTTTGAGCATGATTTTCAGGCCCTGCATTCTGGCCATTCGCACCGTGCCGGCCACACCCACCGGGGTCTCGCCCCACCACTGCCCAAAGTTTCGTTTCTCTTTGGGCCTGTTTTCACTGAAAAAGAAATGCGGGTCGCCTTTTCGGCAGAAACCGTAGGGAACAATGGCTACCCAGTCGCCCTTCATTGACCGCACCGGTGCCAGAGCCGTAGAGTCGGGCTGACGGGGCGGGGCCACGAGGTTAACTCCTTTGAGCTTCGGGCCGGTATAGTGAAAGGGTGGAGCCGCCTGACAACCCAGCAGCACCGTTATAAATAAAAAAAGTCGGGTAATCATTTTAGGCGGGAGATGAAGCCTAAATTACGGTAAAAAAACGCTTCGGCCGTCTTGCTATTTTTTAGCCCATTCGTCTATGTCACGCATCGCTGGAGTTTTACTAATCCTCATTATCGGCAGCGGCCTGATTGCCCCGGAGCCGACGGCACGGTTCAGTCGCCATTTCGTAGCCGCCGAGAGTTACGAATCCGTTGCCGTGTTCGACGTCGACAGGAACGATACGCTCGATATTGTTTCGGGCGATTTCTGGTACGAAGGGCCGCGCTTCTGGCGTCGGCACCTGATTGGGAACCAGCCCCGGCAGGACCAGTACTACGATGACTTTTCAACCATTCCGATGGACGTTAATGGCGATGGCCGGATGGATTTCGTAACGGGTGGCTGGTTTGGCGGTACGCTCCGGTGGCTCGAAAATCCCGGCAAAAAAAATGTACGCTGGCCTTCCCACGACATTGCTAAAGTAGGTAACGTAGAGACGGCCCGCGCCTGGGATGTTGATGGCGACGGTACGCTCGAAGTGGTCCCGAACAACCCCGGCCATTCGCTTAAGTACGTAAAACTTGCAAGGCCCGGCCAGGACTCCGCCAACCGGTTTCAGATCATAACCGTTGCGCCTACGCAGGACCACGGGCTGGGCTTCGGCGACATAAACGGCGACGGCCGGGGCGACTTCATCGTGAGCAAAGGCTGGCTCGAAGCCCCCACCAACCGTGCTGCCGGCTCATGGACATTGCACCCTGAGTTTAATCTTGGCACGGCTAGTGTGCCCATCATTGTAACCGATGTCAACGGCGACCGGCTCAACGATCTCATTGTGGGGCAGGGGCACGGCTACGGTTTGCACTGGTATGAACAAACCCGCGCTGCGGACGGCAAACGCGGCTGGGCCAAACACCTCATTGATGACAAAAACTCGCAGTATCATTGCCTGGAGTGGGTCGACATCACCGGCGACGGCCAGCCCGAACTCCTGACCGGCAAGCGGTATCGCGCCCATAACGACGGCGACCCCGGCTCCGCTGACCCCGTTGGTCTCTATTATTTTACCTGGAATACCGCCAAAAAACAGTTTGTGAAACACGACGTTGCTTATGGTCCGGCCGGCGTGGGCAAGGGAACGGGCATCTACTTCGCCGTAGCCGACCTGCGCAAAACCGGCCGCAAAGACATTGTTGTCGCGGGGAAAGACGGGTTAACGGTGTTTTTCAACGAAGCGAAATAGGCAGGTTGCTTGTTTAGAACCACCAATAAACCCTGGTCTACTTCGACGACTTCAGCGATTCAATCACAATTTCTTCAAAGCCGGGCAGGGTTTTGTAGGCATAAATTGCCCGCCACTTCGTGTCTTTATAGTCCTGAGAAACTTCCAGATACGGTTTGTTACGTACCGAAGCCGACGCGCCGATAGTGGCATCGTTCGGCTTTATGTTGATGCGCACCGGAATATCGCGGTAGTACTTAAAATACTGCGGATGGGTCACGTAACCCAAGGGGGTGGTGTCGTACGGAATAAAACCCTCTACACCGAATAAGGTCTGTGCACGAACCTGCCAGGAACGTAGCTGGGCATACAGCCATCGGTCGCCTTCATTGGCTGATTTCTCCAGAAAGTCGATATCGGTTTTTCCTAACAGCGTGTAGGCGCTGCACTCAAAACCCGACAGCACCACCCGGATGCCCGCATCGAACAGCACCCGGAACGCCAGCGTATCGCGCTCGAAGTTGTAATCGCCTACAGTCACTTTTTCCAAACCCGGCCGAAACGGAAAGCCTGGCGTTCTGCCCGCACAGACAACCACTTCGTCGATCTGGGAAATCAGGTCGGGGTGGTTTTTCACAACCGTTGCTACGTTCGTAACCGGACCCAGGGCCAGGATGGTCAGCTTTTCTTTGCGCAGCGCGTTGGCAATAGCCCGCGACGCATCGGTTTCGACACCGGTGTTGGCAGCACTCTCAGACCCTTTGTAAACCGGTATCGTTTTACCCGTTTTATTGTACCAACCAAGAATTTTCTGGGTTACGTCGTAGCCATAATCTACGTAGGTGATGGTGCTGATACCAACAATGTCAATTTTATCGGCCTGGCGCAGTGCCATAATCAGCGTAACGCCATCGTCTACCTCACGCGGTGCCCGTTCGGGCAGGCCGATCATAATATCCGTGTCGAACCAGACCCGCCGGGGCTGACCCATCAGTAACGTGGGAAATAGAACGAGGAAAAGAAGGCGTTTTGTCATGATGTTAATTTTAGCGTAATGAAAAATCGAAAAGACAGCGCCGGACCGCCGTTGTGGTCCGGCGCTGTTCAGGAAAAATTATATAACATACCGCAAGCCAAACTGAAACTGCCGGGGTGGGGCCGCCGAACGCGTGGTGATGCCTGATCCGCGAGGGCCGATCTGAAACTGGTTCGATGAACCCCGTACTACGTTATAGCCCGATATGTTCACGGTATTTAAGACATTATACACATC
>DATHAW010000772.1:0-4768 GCA_035296465.1 Spirosoma sp. | reverse complement strand
AGTTGGTTAGCTATAGCGCTCGTATTGATTTTAAACGCAGGTAAAGCAAGGCTTGCCCGTCGTGCCCTGTCGGTTTGATATCTTTATAGGCATGGTAATACTCACCACTGAAGAGCACTTTTAACCCGCTTTTCTTGAAATCATCGGGCATGTTACATACGTAGCCAAATAGCTGACTATCAGTAGTATTTGGCACAGTATATATTATACAATACAAGCCTGTGTTGCCGTGATATTCTGGATGACCGTAATAGAGAACGGTACCCACAAAACTTTTTGCTCGACTAATTACAGGTCCTGCAATTTCACAAGGAGTCGGCAGAGACACCGTATCAATATCAATTATTGCTAAAGTGGGCTTAGAAGGCATAGAACTTGTAACTACTGGAATAGTTTTTTTACTACAGCTCGTTGCCATTATCATTGTTAGCAGCCAAATAGACATCACCCATTTGAATTTTGAAAACACAGTATTATGGTTGTTGTATAAGTAGCAATCATGTTAATTCTGAGCAGATAAAACCTTGAGTGCTGTCACCTGACGAACCCATCGAGCGTGTTTCTGTTCATTAGGCACAATGACCTGGTAAGGACCTTGATCAGCTGATAATGGTTGACCATCTCGGCGATCCGCTAAGAAAATCACTTGCTTGGTAAAAGCCGAATCTAATTCGGGCAGAGCAAAAACGACTTGATAACCGTCGGTCGCTTGAACCAATACATATTGAGCTAGGGCTTTACCTCGTAGTTGAGACCCCAAAGGGGCAGTTACACGGCCTAATAGTTCGGTTAAGGCGACACCTGAGTAAACAGACTCCTTGCCATCGTGCCCCTTCACCCGTCGCTCGACACGGGGAAATTTAGCGAGGTCATCCATCGACAAGACCGCAGGAACTACACCCGCTTTCTCAATTCGTAGTTGAGATAAAGTGCTTTGTGCCCAAGTGCTGTTGATAAACCAGGAAGACAGGAAAGCTATTACCAATAGTTTATATGAAGTCATCTCCGTTTTTCATAATCAAACGTTGTGGTAGTTCGAAAGATTAAAGTCGTTGAAAACCAGTTACTTGGTTGCTACGTAGAAGAAATCCAGGCTCGCGGCCGGGTCATGGCTGACCAGGTAGTCGGTGTAGTCGATTTCGGCGGCAATGCCACTAGCTTGCAGGAGCCGGTTGCGGTTTAGTCGGTTCATCAGATCGTAGGGCACCTGGAGCAATCGGCGGGGCAGTCGGTATTGGAGGTTGAAAACATCGAAACGAGTCAGCTTCTTTACAGATTCCCGGTTCTGCTCATAATAGGTCATCACCTTGTCGTTGCCGTGAATGCCGCGCGTATCGACTACCGGGAAGTACCTGCCCATCAATGACTTTAGACCGTTGGCTTCGTACTCCCGAACGTGCCAGGGATTGCGCGTCAGCGAGAACGCCCGGTTGACGGTTGTCAGCAGCAGTTGGCCGCCCGGTTTCAGCACCCGGTGGGCTTCTTTGATAAACAGATCGTCGTTCTGAATATGCTCGATAACCTGAAATGTTACGATGTAATCAAAGGTGTTGTCGGGCAGCGGTGCACCATCCCCGGTGCTCAGTGGTGGTATGTTAGCCGCAATAAACGTAGCGTTCCGGTACTCCGCGCTGAGTGCCTTAATGAGTTCTTCGTTTTTGTCGATGCCGGTGTAGTGATCGGCCGCTTTGGTGAGCAGCTCAAGCCCCCGGCCCCAGCCGCAGCCAATTTCCAGTACGTTGCCCTTAACCAGCCGGGCCGCTTCGGTATACGGAAACAGCAAACGTTGATGAACCGGATTGTCCGATGCGATCTCGGCAGACGTAATTTCGGTGGTTTTGTACATAGTTGGGGCGCTGAGAACGAATTGAAAGGGGTAATTACGGCTGTAAAATTAATCTTTTACCTACCCAAAGAAAAATTGAACCCGGCCCGTAACCCGAACGCCGTTCTTTTTTCGTTATTAAATAAATCTATTAAAAAAAGCGTTTGGGGGAGGGCTAACCCACTTGAATTGCTGCTCTTTAAAAACGCTGGATCATTGTTCGTTATGCGTATCGCTACTACTCTCCTGTTCCTGACCATCCTCTCGTCGGCCTGCTCGTCGAATAAGAAATCTCAGCAGGCCCGCATCAACGCGTCCTACGATGCCCGCACCGAAGCACAGCGCAATGCGCCTACGCCGGGGCAGCGACCAGCCACAACGCCGGCTGATGCTGGCACAACATCCAACCAGCCCAGCGACGGCCGGCCGGCCACTACGTCGTCAGCGGCTCCGGTTCGCACGGTCGATGGTCCGACGGTCAGTACGGGATCCGTGCCAACCACAAAGTCGGCCGGCGAATGGGTCGTTACGTCCATCAAAGGCAAGTTTCTGGCCATCGACACGAGCACAATTCGGGTGTTTATGGACCTGACGGCTAAAACCCCGACTGGTGCCTCTGTTGCTGACCCCACTGAATTTATCCAGCATTTTCTGATCGCTTACGTCATATATCCCGATTATAATAACCGCGAGCGACTGGCTTTCGGGAACGTAGCGCTCAACACCCAATCGGTTCGCAGGCAGGACGATCACCTCAGGGTAACGTTTGACGTAAAACGAACAAAAGAAACTGCTAACGGCATCCTGCTGACCGAAATCACGGAAACAAATACCGGCACAAAGGCTCGTAATGACCTGGCCGTGCGCTTTAAGTCTGCCCGGCTAAGCGACCGCTTTACGTTGCTTGATGCCACCAGCCAGCAACCGCAACTACGCAACTACGCAAACGTGAATGACACGGTGGCCATTGGCGATGTGGCCGGTACGCGCAAGACGCTGTACGGATTTCGGTACAAACATGACTTTGAAGCGGCTTCGTCGCCCATGAACACGTCTGCCCGCCCGGCCGCCAGGTCACTCACGATCGACTCGACGCTGACCATTACGACCGGGCAGCCTTTTGCGCTGCCCAAAGAGGGGCTGTACTATTTTATGGAGGACACGACCGATGCCAGCGGCATTGGACTGGTAGTGGCCGACAAGCGTTTCCCCAAAATGACACGCCCCGAAAAACTCATTAAGCCGGTGCTGTATATGAGCACCAGTACCGAAATCAGTGAGCTGAATCAGGCGCAGGATACCAAAAAAGCTTTTGACCGCTATTGGCTCAGTTTGATGGCAGGCAACGAAGAGGTGGCTCGAAAAACGCTGAAGGCGTATTTTAATCGCGTAGAAGAGGCTAACCGACTGTTTACCAGCTACAAGGAAGGCTGGAAAACCGATAAGGGCATGATTTATATTGTGCTGGGTTCGCCCGACCGCGTGCAGCGCAACCGGGAGCGGGAGGTGTGGGTCTATAACCGCCGGGCGGGTGTCTCGGAGATTAACTTTACCTTTACCAAAAAACCGAATCAATTTGTCGAGGATCATTACGAACTGGTGCGTTATATTGAATACCAGCCGATTTGGTACCCGATTGTCGAATCATGGAGAACCGGCGCAATCCGCGAGTAAATCGCCCCAGTCAGCATAAGCACTACCCCAACAAACCACAGTTCAGTCCCGGGCCAGACGAGATGGTGTTTGGCATCCAGTCCGTTTTGGAAACGCTTCGATCGGATCAGCAGATCGACAAGCTGTACATGGAAAAGGGGCTGAGCAACCCCGACATTCAGAACCTGGCTTTCCAGAACCGCGTCACCATTCAGCGCGTGCCCGTTGAGCGGCTCGACCGCCTGACGCGCAAGAACCACCAGGGCGTCGTGTGTCTGATTGCCCAGGTTCAGTACGTTAAGCTATCCAACGTAGTTGCCGACGTGTTTGAGCGGGGCGAAGTACCCTTTTTTCTCTTACTCGACCGCATCACCGATGTCCGCAACTTTGGCGCTATTGCCCGCACGGCTGAATGCACCGGAATTCAATGCATTGTGATTCCTGGTCGGGGCGCTGCGGCAATCAACTCCGACGCCATGAAAACATCGTCGGGAGCGCTCAACCACATCTCCGTTTGTCGCGAGCCCGACCTGACCGAAACCGTTAAGTATTTGCAGGCGTCGGGCATTCAGGTTATTGCCTGCACCGAAAAGTCGAGCCGCGACCTTTATGAGCGCACCACAGACCTGACAGGTCCATTGGCCTTGATTATGGGATCGGAGGAGGATGGTATCTCACCCGAATTGCTCCGAATGGTTGACAACCATGTTAAAATACCGCTGTTGGGTGCCGTTGGCTCGCTCAATGTGTCGGTCGCGACCGGCGTCGTGCTGTACGAAGCGGTGAGGCAGCGAAGTTTGAAAACAGGCGAGTAACGGAACCTAATATTTTCCTGCCAAGCTAGTCCGAAGGTTGTGTCAGACGGAGCCTAATCCACCGGTGAATCGATAAATGAGTAGCAAATCAGGTGGCAGATGGTCATCTGAGCATCCTCGACCCGGCCGTAGTGCGTGTCGTCGATGGTGATGACTTCATGGGCCAGTTCGGCAACCCGACCCCCCTTGCCACCTACAAGCGCCATGGTCGTCAGGCCGTGGTTGTTAGCCCACTCCATCGCTTTCACTACGTTAGGCGAGTTGCCACTAACACTCAGTGTCAGCACCAGGTCGCCGGGCCGGGCGTAGTTCTGAAGTTGCTGCCAATAAATATCCTCGTAGGCATAGTCGTTGCCGAGCGCAGTTATCCAGGAAAGGTTTTCATTCAGAGACAGGCAGCGGAAGCGCCGGCCTGAACTGTCAGCCTCCATCTTGTCGGATGCGCTTTTGCCGAGGTCGGTAATGAAGTGCGACA
>DATHAW010000771.1:0-4001 GCA_035296465.1 Spirosoma sp. | reverse complement strand
CGTCAGCAGGAGCAGACTGGGGATAAGTAGCGTAGTGGGGGCATCGAAATTACGGGCATAGGCCGAGATGGTAATCGAGATGATGATGGTGTTGATGGAAATCATCAGGTTAGCCTTTCGGTCGGCCATTTCACTGAGTCTAATATGATTCGACATCGTCGTGCGAAACAGCGTTTCCACCCCTTTGCCCGCTTTCTTATTCTTATCTTTCTTAGGTTTATCCCGTAATTTTTCATCCACGGGCTTTATAAAGTCCGGTGGTTGATTAGGAGTAGACTCGGGTTTGATTTCCATGGGGAACTAATTGGTGGCAACCAATAAGCAGTTTCGGCAAAATTTACGCATCAATTTACATATTCCCTTACGCATGCGTGGCTGAGATGGCCTATTCGGCCAGTTTGGCATTGTGCCCTGTAAACGCCATGTTAGCAGTTAATTATCCTCACCAGCTACTTCCACTTCCATGCAGCCGGTTATTCTACTTCTCCTTCTGCTAACGGCTACTGCTGGTCTGGGTCAACCGGCTGAACCGTTACGTATTGACCGCCTGTCACCGCAGGGGGTCTTACTCGACATAGGCTGGAGGTGGTACGCGAGTGACAATCCCGACTGTACGAAACCAGAATTTGATGATAGCCAGTGGGACAGTATCGATCCGACGAAAGACATTTTGGCGTTGCCGCAACTACGGTGGCCCCGTTTTGCCGTACAGACCAAAGGGTTGGCCGCTATAAACCAGAAGATCGCGCCAGCGGTGAAGAACCTGTATGAGTCAACTCAGCAATCGACGACTCAGATTATGAGCTACTTTCAAATAGGAAGCCGTCGAACCCTCTACAGATTGCTTCGGTATGCCGGTGTTGAGGTCAGTGCTATGGTTGGTGGGAGACGGGTCAGCGAAAACCCGTTACGATAAGGTTATGAGTCGCTTTTGTGCCATATTGTGAGGTAATGGTTACAGCATGAGAATTTATGTACGATTCAGCAAAACTACCCTATCATCACAAAATAGTCTACTCTCAGCTTGATAATCCGTAAATTCAGCCTTCATCAGCTGCATGCATTATGCCACAGGCTTCGTATTAATACCCATCTTATGATCAAACCTATTCTCTTAGCCGTGTTGCTTACTGCTGATCTGTTATCGGCTCAGGCGCAAATCCACAAAGACTATTCACCGTCCGTTTATCCAGATCGGGTCATTCTAGGCTGGCAGGCCAATCCGGCTACCTCGCAATCGGTCAACTGGCGAACCGATTCGACCGTCACCCATGCAGTTGGGACCATTAGCGAAGCGGACCCTTCGCCCGATTTAGCCAGTAAGGCAAAGGTGGTATTAGCTACAACCCAACATGTCTTGATGGACGGAAAGACGGTGCTTTATCATTCTGTTGATTTCAACAACCTTAAACCAGCTACGCAATACATCTACCGGGTGGGCGATGGTACGCACTGGACAGAGTGGTTTCAATTTAAAACCGCCCAAGACAAGCCCGCTCCGTTCTCGTTCCTTTACTTTGGCGACGCGCAGAACGACATCCGCTCGCTTTGGTCACGAGCCATCCGGGGGGCTTATTCCAAATTGCCAACCGTGAGCCTGATGATTCATGCCGGCGATCTAATCAACAACTCGAACATGGACTGGCAGTGGGGAGAATGGTTTGAAGCGGGTAGCTGGATCAATGGCATGGTTCCCACGCTGGCCACCCCTGGCAACCACGAATACTTCCGGAATGAGCTGGGTAAGCCGAGCGTGTCAAGACACTGGCGCCCATCGTTTGTGCTGCCCACCAACGGACCCGCTGGATTTGACGAAACGGCTTATTATGTTGACTACCAGGGCACACGTTTTATTGCCTTGAACTCCCAACTGGCGATAGTCGACTCATTGGCGATGAGCATTCAGGCGAACTGGCTCGTGCAGGTTTTGACCGATAACCCCAATCGCTGGACCGTCGTAACCCATCATCACCCCATCTATTCAACAGCTAAAGGGCGCGACAACGGTAAATGGCGCGAACGCATGGAGCCGATTTACAGGCGGTATAAGGTTGATCTGGTGCTACAGGGTCATGATCACGCCTACGGTCGGGGGTTAAATATGCCGTTGGGAAAGAGCCGAAAACACCCTGACGGCCCGATCTACGTCGTATCAGTAAGTGGCCCCAAGATGTACGACATCGGTTTGACGGACTGGATGGATCGGGCGGCATCAAACACCCAACTCTACCAGACCGTATCCATTAACGGCGACAAGCTAAGCTATCAGGCCTACACCGTGACGGGCGAACCATACGATTCGTTTGAGATCGTCAAAAATGGCAAAGGGCTGAATACGCTCAACGATCAGGCCCCCGTTCTCTCGTCCGAGCGGCTTGAATTACCCGTAGAGTACCAAAAACGATATAAGCCCGAACAACTGGAAGAGTATCGAAACCGGTTTAAGGAGTACAAAGCACGCAAACAGGCCAGAAAAGAATAGAAAGCCCGCTGAGGCGTTTTCTGCTCCCCATCAGAAGCCAATGTCTTAACCCCCTGAATGGCTGGACAAAATTGTAAAAACAGTTTAGTCCTTTTACATTCAGATACCATGAGCAAACTAAGGCGGAGTTTTACTCCCGAAGACCGCTATTCTATCGTCCAGGAAGCTATCCGTGACGGCCATGCCGAGATTTCTCGCAAGTACAATCTGTCCCCTTCGTTGCTGCGCAAGTGGCGAGTGAAGTATTTAAGCAAAGGCAAAGAAGGCCTGAAAAATTCCTATGCACGCGTCGACCCCCAACTGCGCTCACTTGAAGAGGAAAATGAACGCCTGAAGCGGATTGTGGCAAAACAGGCTCTGGAACTTGAAATCAAAAGCGAACTATTAAAAAAAACGCCTATACAACCTCGGAGAAACTAGTGCTGATGAAACAGTTCGAAGCCCGTGTTAATCGCACCCTGTTATGTCAGTGGCTCAACCTACCAAGGAGCGTGTCTTATTACCAACCCCTGTTAGGCAGGCCTGGTGTAAGACCTAGCCAGGTAACTATGAAGCTAGATGGATCGTGGGTCGACAATCAACTGGTAGTGAATAGTATCCGGCACTTGCTGGATGTTGAGTTCAACGCACTTGGCTACGAATACATCACTTATGAATTGAAAAAAGAGTACCTGATCAACAAGAAAAAGGTGTATCGGCTCATGCAGGAGCATAACTTACTTTTAGGTAAGGTGATCCGGCCAACAGGCAAGCGGGAGTTCATTAAATTCCGACGAATCGAAGCTACCAAGCCTTTGGAATACCTGTGCTGGGACATCAAATACGTCTGGGTACAAGGTGAACGACGGAATTACTATCTGTTGAGCGTCATTGATGTTTATAGCCGAAAAATTCTGGACTGGCTGTTCCAAGGCAGTATTCGCCAAATTGACTTAATCAATCTTTTTAAACGAATAAACCGGAGTCATCAACTGAAAGGCGTCATTTTGGGCAATGATAACGGCAGCCAATTCATAGCCTACTCCGTACGTAACTTTTTGAAAAGCTCAGAGGTCAAGCAGGAATTCACGCACGTTGCTACCCCTGAGGAGAACTCTTACATTGAAGCTTTTCACAGTATTCTAGAACATGATGTGATTGAGCGAAATGTATTTGATAGCTATTATGAAGCGAAAGAAATGTTGAAGCGTTATTTTTCCCATTATAACTATTATCGGCTTCACCGTTCGATTGGCTTTATAACACCCCAGCAAAAATGAGAAGAGACGGAGGTGGTATGCGCCACAACTTTTTCAGAAAATCTGTCCAACTAATAGGGGGCTAAGACAACTGCGCCTGATTTTGCTCATGATTTCTGAATGTAATAGGACTAAACTGTTTTGACAAGTTTGTCCAACCATTCAGGGGGCTAAGACAGTAATCTAGCTGGCTGATATTACCGGCCAAGACATTTTGATAGACAAACTGATGGGTGCTCAACCAGATATGACAAACCTTCGTTTTGCTCCAATGAGCTGGA
>DATHAW010000770.1:0-1916 GCA_035296465.1 Spirosoma sp. | reverse complement strand
GGGGCGGCTGACGGCTATTTTCCGACCCGACAGCTGCGTGGATGCTACGCTGGGGCAACAATACGACTACCGCGTCGATCTGACGGTTCGAGGAAAGAGTTACACGGGTTGTGGGGTGTCGCTACGGCAGATTGCGCAGTTGCAGGATACCTGGGAACTAACCGAACTGAACGGCAGACCCATATCCGCAGAAGGAACAGGGCGTGAGCGCCCCCGCCTGGAAATCGCCCTGAGCGAAGGTCGGGTAACCGGAACAACCGGGTGCAACCGGCTCAGTGGCCCCATCAAAGCCGATACGCGCCACCTTTTGCTTGGCCCGTTGGTAACGACGAGAATGGCCTGTTCAGCGGAGATAGGCCAGTTGGAAGGTGATTTTCTGAAGGCGTTACAGCAACCTCTAACGTACCAGATTGGCGACGGCAAGCTGACATTACTACGTGATAAGACGACGATGCTGGTCTTTAAAAAAGCAGATTAACACCTTTTAATGTTTTAATATTCCGGGCCGACACCTACCCATGGCGTCTGCTTTTTTCGTACTTTTGATTCTTGATAAAAGCCAATCGAACAGCGAATTACGCAAGGCATACAGCGGCTATAGACAAGGCTTACAACCAACGCGTATCATTAATCCTATCTCTATGAAAAAATTCAGGCTCCCCTCCCGTGCGTTGTTGCTGGCGGGTGTGCTGGCGGTATCCGTGACGGGCACGGATTCGCCCGTATGGGCACAAACAACGCCTAAACGCGCGGCTAAACCAGCAACGGCAACGACCCAGAACGCAGTGGCCCTGAACCGGGTGCTGGTGTTCTCCAGAACCAAAGGGTTTCGCCATACCTCTATTCCGGTTGGAAAACGGGCCATTATGAAACTCGGTCAGGAAAACGGATTCGCCGTTGACACAACCGAGGATTCAGGCAAGTTTACGGAGGCAAACCTTAAGCAGTACAGTGCCGTGATCTGGCTCAGCACCACCGGCGACGTACTGGACGATGTGCAGCAGGCCGCTTTCGAGCGTTATATCCAGGCAGGCGGTGGGTATGTGGGCATTCACGCGGCTGCCGATACCGAATATGACTGGCCCTGGTATAATCAGCTGGCCGGTGCCTACTTCCTGCATCACCCAAAGCAGCAGAATGCGGAAATACAGATTATCGACAAAAATCACCCGGCTACCAAAATGCTGCCCGACCGCTGGAAGCGCTGGGATGAGTGGTACAGCTACAAAAGCATTTCCAAGGATATAAAAACGCTGGGCAAGCTGGATGAGAAAACCTACGAAGGCGGCAAAAACGGCGACGATCATCCGTTTATCTGGCATCACGATTTTGATGGCGGCAAGGCGTTTTACACGGGTGGCGGCCACACCGACGAGTCCTATGCCGATCCGCTGTTTCTACAGCATATTTTGGGGGGTATCAAGTCGGTTATGGCCACTAATCTGAAGTATGGACAGGTAAAAACACAGCCTTTCCCCGAAGAAAATCGCTTCGACCGTGAGGTGCTGGCGACCAATCTGGACGAGCCGACCGAGCTGGTTGTGCTGGATAACGGCAAGGTGCTTTTTGCCGAACGTAAAGGGGCGCTCAAACTCTACAATCCGAAAACAAAGTCGGTGAAAGTAGTCGCCAACTTTCCCGTATTCACCAAGTTCGAATATGGCTTAATGGGGCTGAACGTTGACCCAAACTTCAAACAGAACAAATGGGTTTACGCGTTTTACTCGCCCCTTACAGGAAAAACCGTTGCCGATACGGCCCAGCATCTGTCGCGTTTTGTTTATGACGACGTTCGCGACACGCTGTTGATGAATACCGAGAAAGTGTTGTTGACGATTCCCGTTAAACGCGACGGTTGCTGCCATACGGGCGGTTCCATCGCCTGGGACCGCAAGGGAAATCTGTACCTTTCGACC
>DATHAW010000769.1:0-2409 GCA_035296465.1 Spirosoma sp. | reverse complement strand
AACTGCATCATTGGTGGCCAGGTGGGCTTTGCCGGTCACCTGACTATTGCCAACGGCACCAAAGTGGGTGCTCAGTCGGGCGTGGGAAAATCGGTGAAAGATGAAGGACAGTCACTAAACGGTTCAACGGCTTTCACCATGCGCGACAATATGCGGTCGCAGGCCGTGTTTCGGCGATTACCCGAATTGGAACGACGTTTGGCAGAGTTAGAGAAAATACATAAAAAATAGGTGGTAGCCTTTTGCCGTTACGGAACCAGTAATTAATGAATACAAAACAACAGACCATTCAGAAGGCCGTTTCGGTGTCGGGCGTGGGATTGCATACGGGCGTTTCGGCAACGATGACATTCTTACCCGCCCCAACAAACCACGGTTATAAATTCCAGCGCATTGACCTGCCGGGAAGTCCTATTGTAGATGCCGACGTCGATAACGTAGTGGACCTCTCACGTGGCACGACCATTGAACAGAGCGGTGCCAGGATTCACACGGTCGAGCACACACTGGCTGCACTGGTTGGTCTGCAATTAGACAACATTCTGATTCAACTGGATGGTCCCGAACCGCCAATCATGGATGGCTCATCCATTCAGTTTATCGATGCGTTGCGTGATGCAGGTATTGACGAACAGAACGCCACGCGTAACTACTTCGAGGTCAACGAGTACGTTCATTTCCGGAATCCCGAAAAAGACATTGAGCTGGCAGCCCTGCCCCTCAATGACTTCCGCCTGACGGTAATGGTCGATTATAATTCGCGGGTCATCAGCAGTCAGCACGCGTATTTAAACGATATCAGCCTGTTTCCCGAACAGATTGCCAATTGCCGCACGTTTGTATTTCTGCACGAGCTGGAGGCTCTGTACAAACAGAACCTGATTAAGGGGGGCGACCTGACTAACGCCATTGTGATAGTGGACCGGGAGGTGAGAGAAGGCGAACTGGATTACCTGGCCGACCTGCTTCATAAACCTAAGGTGAGCGTCAACAAAAACTACGGTATTCTCAACAACATCGAGCTTCATTACCCCAACGAAATGGCTCGCCACAAGCTGCTCGATATGGTGGGTGACCTGGCGCTGATTGGGCGGCCCATCAAAGCGCAGATTCTGGCGGCCCGACCCGGCCATGCCGCCAACGTAGCGTTTGCTAAAAAAATCAAGAAACTCATCCAGAAGAACGCGGCCAACCAGGTACCGCAATACGATCCGAAGCAGCCGCCCGTACTGGACATAAACCGCATATCGCAGCTGCTGCCCCACCGGTATCCGTTTCAGATGATCGACAAAATCATCGCTCTAGATGAGAACAGTGTGGTGGGCCTCAAGAACGTGACAATGAACGAGCCGTTTTTTGCGGGACACTTTCCGGGAAATCCCGTTATGCCGGGGGTCATGCAGCTCGAAGCAATGGCACAGACGGGGGGTATTCTGGTCTTGAGCACTGTCCCTGATCCTGAAAACTACTGGCCGTTTCTGGTTGGTATCGAACATTGCCGGTTCCGGCGCAACGTTTTACCGGGCGACACCGTAATCTTTGCGTGCGAGTTTACGTCGCCAATGAAACGCGGTATTGTGAAAATGCAGGGCCGGGGCTACGTCAATGATACCGTCGTTTGCGAAGCCGAAATGATTGCCAGTTTAGTTAAGAAAAAATAATGATAAATGATGAATGATTGATGAGTCAGCTAAAAGGCCATCAATTATCATCACCCATCGTTCATCATTTATCATTGAAAAAATGATTCAACCATTAGCCTACATCCACCCCGAAGCCAAAGTTGCCCAGAACGTGGTGGTTGAGCCGTTCGCTATTATCCATAAAGATGTTGAGGTGAGCGAAGGAACCTGGATCGGCTCCCACGCGGTCATTAATGAAGGTGCCCGCATTGGCCGTAACTGCAAGATTTATCCGGGAGCGGTCATCTCATCAATTCCTCAGGATTTGAAGTATAAAAATGAATACACCCGCACGTTTATCGGCGACAATACAACCATTCGGGAGTATGCCACCATTAGCCGCGGAACGGAGGAGCATTGGAAAACGGAAATTGGTGCAGATTGCCTCATTATGGCCTATGCACATGTAGCGCACGATTGTCGAATTGGAAATAACTGCCTTGTCATTAATAATGTACAGATGGGCGGCCACGTCCACATGGGCGACTGGGCCATCGTTGGCGGATCGAGTTCGGTGCATCAGTGGGTTAAAATTGGGGCACATGCCATGGTCTCCGGTGGTTCGCTGGTGCGCAAGGACGTACCCCCCTTTACCAAAGCGGCCCGTGAACCGCTGTCCTACACCGGCATTAACTCGATTGGGCTGCGCCGACGTGGCTTTGAAAATGAGAAGATTAACCAGATTCAAGAGATTTATCGCTATATCTACATGCGCGGCCTGAACAAT
>DATHAW010000768.1:0-23627 GCA_035296465.1 Spirosoma sp. | reverse complement strand
ACTGGGTTTGAATTGGCAAAAATGGCTGTATCGCCAACGATGCAGGGGCAGGGCATTGGTAAGATGTTATGCATGACTGCTCTCAACTACGCCCGGCAACTCGGTGTCAAAACTGTCTGGCTCGAATCGAACCGAGTACTGACGCCTGCCCTAACGCTGTATGAACAGGTAGGATTCAGAGAGGTACCCCGCGTTGAAACGCCTTATGCCCGAGCAGATATTCGGATGGAAATTACTATAGCGGAGACGGTCTGAGTGGTTTAATTAGTACGGATGCTCTGTCGGTTGACGTAACACATATATGGATGCTTTTCGCGGAGCACGGTAGTCAATAGATTTACCTGTCAATGCGCGTGTTTTTTTTTACTCTTCCAGATAATTCAGGTCTTTGCCGTGGGTTTCGGGAATAGTTAGAATAGCGTAGAAGCCGATAATGAAGCAGATTAAACCCACCACGGCCCCGGCGTTGATCGTTGCAATAGACGGCTTCAACGCCTGATAGGTGAGCGTCATTGGAATAACTAAGCCGCGGACCATATTCGGGACGGTGGTAGCGGCCGTAGCGCGCAGGTTGGTGCCAAACTGTTCGGCTCCAATGGTCACAAACATGGCCCAGTAACCAATGCCGAATCCCATGGCCAGGCACAGGCCGTAGAGCATGGTGGCGCTTTTTATACCCATAAATAAATAGATCAGGCTGAACACCAGGGCGATACCCATTAGCAACGCTACGCCTTTCTTGCGCGATTCCAGCCGGTGGCTGATGAATCCGCTGGATAAGTCGCCCACGGCCAGACCCACGTAGCACCACATGATGGCTAGCCCCGGCTGAATCTCTTCCGCGATGCCCAGGGCTTTGCCAAACTCATTACTGAACGTGGCCAGAATGCCAATCACGAACCAGGTTGGCAGGCCAATACCAATGCACTTAATGTACCGAATGAACCGGTCAGCGTTGGTAAAAAACGAGAAGAAATTGCCCCGGCTGACGCCCGTTTGCTCGGTTACGTTTTTGAACATGCCCGACTCGACCACCCCAACCCGCAGTAGTAGCAAACCAAACCCCAGTCCGCCACCGATGAAAAAGGCGGTTTGCCAGTCAAAGAGTTTGACGGTAAAATAAGCCACTACGGCCCCAAACAGACCTACACCGGCCACTAGCGACGTACCGATAGCCCGTTTTTCTTTGGGCAGCACCTCGCTGACGAGGGTGATGCCCGCACCCAGTTCGCCCGCCAGCCCAATACCCGCCACAAACCGCATCAGGGCGTAGTAGGTGGTTGGGTCCATGAACGTTACGTTGGTGACGAACCCACAGGCAATGTTGGCGATGGAATAGGTAATGATGCTGCCGAACAGCACCGACAGCCGCCCGCGCTTGTCGCCCAGCACACCCCACAGTACCCCACCAATGAGCAAACCGCCCATCTGCCAGTTCATGATGGAGGTGCCAACAGTTGAAATCTGGTCGGGCTGGAGGCCAAGGTCTTTCAGGCTTGGTACGCGCACGATGCCAAAGAGCAGGAGATCGTAAATGTCGACGAAGTAACCCAGCGCAGCCACAATTACGGGTAAGCTAAACAAGCCAATCGGTGGTGTTTGCCGATCAGACGAGGAAAGGGTAGGGACAGCCATGCGGCAGAAGGAACAGAATTAAATCAAATGATTCTGCAATAATACAAAATGGCCGAAGAAAGTTGGGCCAATGAACCCGACGGACTCTCAAATACTATCCGTCAATGACGTCAGTCGTTGATGCTGCCCCCGGTTTATCCCCATTTGGCTTTTGAAACGGCTGCGGTTCGTCAGCTGGTTCAGCCACCAGTATCGGGAGGACAGTGGGCGCAGGCTTGGGTAAGCCTTCATACACCCTATATGCCGTTCCCAGCGACCAGACTTTCAGCCCGGCGCGGGCAAAAATAAGGGCCTGCTGCACCACGAGCATAATCAGGATCGTTGGCCAGCTGCGCATCGTAATGAGGTCGTCGATCAGGAAATAAAGGCCAAACAGCCCCGTGCCGATACCGATCAGCAGCCAGTAGGGGCCGAAGGTTCTGCCCAGGTTAGGCCAAACGAGCCGCCCGGCCCGCCCGAAGGCGCGGAACGCGTTATGTTCGTTTTCCCGGAACATCAGCACTTTGGCGTAATCGCCAATGCAGAGCAGCAGCGTAGCCGTTAGGACGAAAAGGATAAAAAACACCAGCCCAACCCAGAATATACCCCGCTCGGTCAGGGTATCGCTCAGGGTCATGCCCACCAGCGTACCGATAACCAGCCAGAGACCCGCTCCCACCAGCACAAACAGGCACGTAACGCCGAACAGCCTCAGAAATCGACCGCCATATTGGCTGCAGGCGGCTAAAAACGCACTGACCTGAACGGGAACCCTGGTTTGCGCTACCGATAGCTGCGCGAAGCGTTCCAGAATGCCTCCTGCGACGAACACACTCAGCAGGACGTAGAGAATACCTAGCCACCGTCCCACGCTCATCAGCGGGCTGATGGCCCGTCCGCTCCGATGCATAAAATCCGAAAAAACAGTGTAATCGAAGCCATTCAGCAGGTTCAAAAACGCCAGTGAGTTCTGGTCCTCTGCGATGAGGGTATTGTAGAGTGGCAGGGCGGCCAGCAGGCCCAGCCCGAGCGTGAGGCCATACAACAGCCAGACAAGCCCAGGTGAGCCGAGCGTTTGGCGAAAAGAAAGAAACAGGGCATTCATCAGGCGGGCATCGGGCCGTTGTCAAAATCAGGACGGTCGTTGGCCGAAGGTACAACCTGGCTGGTTCCGAGCAACGGATGCTCCAGCCGGATTTTTTCCTGTAGTTTCAAAAAGCCGTCAATCAGGGCTTCGGGGCGGGGCGGGCAGCCGGGCACATACACATCAACGGGTATAATGCGGTCGACGCCTTTTACTACGTGGTAGCCATGCTGCCAGTAGGGGCCGCCACAGTTGGAGCACGACCCCATCGAGATCACGTAGCGCGGTTCGGGCATCTGCTCGTAGAGCCGCCGGATACGATCGGCCATTTTATAGGTAACCGTGCCGGACACAATCATGATGTCGGACTGGCGCGGTGAGGGGCGCGGAAAAATGCCGAACCGCTCCAGATCGTAGTTGGCCGCAAAGGACTGCATCATCTCGATGGCGCAGCAGGCCAATCCAAAGCTCATGGGCCACATCGATTTCTCCCGCGACCAGTTCAGAAGTTCTTCGGACCGCATCAGCAGAACGCTGGCCTCGCCGGATTTATCAGTGGTTAAGGAAGTCATCAAATTATGGGTATAGCTCGTGAGTCGTTAACAAGCGCCCCGCTACAAATCGTTTCATGGCAGCGCCCACGTTCCAGTGCAGAAATGTCCATCCCGGTTAATAGGGCACTACTTCTTTAAGAGGTATATCTTTAAGAAGTATGTCACTTTTCACGCGGAACGCGGTTTAAGATTTCGGTTTGATTGGCATAGGTGAGTGGCTCCAGTTGCAGACGCAGACTCTTAGCGGCTTCTTCGGGGGTTTGCCCGTAGGGTCGAATTGTTCTAGGAGTTAGTGGTCTGATATTTCGCCCGATAATCGCACCAATTCCGGCTCCACTCCCAACGGCTATTGCCAAATTAAGGGCATACACAACCGGACTACGGAACCCGTTTCTTTTACTGGACCGAATGGTCAAAAAAGCGGCAAGACTACCGCCCAGGATGCCTCCCTCAACCGTGTTCCGTCGGTTGGAGCGAACCAGCACTTTACGAATGGCACTAAGCGGAATCTCTTCACTGCGGTGACTAGGTCTCGGGTGGTATAGGTACAGGTACTCATCGGTCACCTCACGTAGAATGCCGCGCACCGGCTTGCCAGATTTTGTTACTACCCGCACCCGAAATTCCTCCGCAACGAGTTTCTGGGCAGACGCGGATGACAAAAAGGAAACAACTACCAGGGCCGTTAGCAACCAACAGCGTATCATGAGCGGCTTTAGCGTTTGTAGCGCTCATTTACAGTCTCATACAAGGTGGCCGGAACCTTCGAGTCCACCGTCGGCAGTTTCGGCTGCGGTTTCACCCAGTCGAGGTAGCCTTTGGCCCAGACGTAGGCCAAACCCAGGGCCAGCACCCCCACAAACAGCACCGCTTCGGTCAGAGCGAACCAGCCCCAGAGACCACCCGTTTCGCGAATGAGCCGCTCCTGCCCAAACACGGTGGCCCACGGGAACAGAAATACCAGCTCGACGTCGAACAGGACAAACACCAGCGCCACTACGTAAAAACGGATGTTGAATTGTACATTGGCGTTGCCCAGCGGCTCCTCGCCCGATTCATAGGTGCTGTTCTTCTCTACATTCGGACGGTGCGGACGCAGCAGCCGCGCCACAAACAGCACCAGGCCGATGAACGCAAACGCGGTCAGAATGAAGAGCAGGATGATGCCGAAGTGCGAGAGCATGGGAGATGTGGTCGATTCGTCGTTTGCTATCTGCTAGTCTACGGGCTGAAGCCCGGTGCAAGTCATACCGAATCACTTGCACCGGGCCTCGGGTCGGCGGACGGACAAATCACTTTTTCTTCTTATATAAGTTATACACAATAGCTGCCTGAAGGGTGCGGTTTTTATAAACGGCCAGTGGCTCCGGCGATACGTTGGTGAAACCATAGACGTAACGAATGTGCAGACTGAATTTATCGAGCATGTCCAGAAAGTCGTAGTGGACACCCACAACAAGGCCGAGGTCATTCTTACTGCCAGGTCCATTGGTTGTTCCGGCGTTGAGGGCATAACTAAACTCCGGTCCGGCCTGCAGCGTTAGGCCCTCGGTAGGGATATAGCCCAGCAAAACCGGTACGCTGACGTAGTAGTACTGATTATTTTTTGTGTCGCGGGTTGTTGAGCCGATGCGAGGGACCTGAAACGAGCCTCCTTTAACCGCCAGCAGCACCTCCGGCTGGAGCACCAACCGCTGAAGGCGGTAGCGGTACATGACGCCAATGTGGGGTTCCAGCGCCTGCTTGGGCGTGATTAGGGTAGTGCCCGTAACGTTCAACCGGGTGAGTGACCCGCCAATTTTTACGCCGAAGTGCCCACCAACCGGGTTGTTGCTTTGCGCCCGCACGAATAGGGAGGATGTCAACAGAAAAGCGAAAAAGAAGAGTCGATACGTGTGCATACGATCACGGATGGTAAACGGAAATGACCACCCTACAACGGCTGATTCATAATTCGACATCGCCGAATTAGCCGTAAAATTGGTTAAAAAAGTTAAGATGTTGCACATTCATGGCCGTGTGCGCCCTCAGTAAAACTGGCGGGGCGTTAATTCAGCCGGGGGTCAACGGGGTAATGGGCAATCGATTTGTACTCGCCACCCATGCGCTTAAGCACCCCACGCCAGAACGCATCGGTGGGTGTGTCGAAGAGAAAATCGGCATCGGTGCGGCTAACGATCCAGGCCTTCTGGTTTAGCTCCTCGGCAAGCTGGCCCTCGTTCCAGCCCGAGTAGCCAATAAAGAAGCGGGCATCGCGTTCAGTGAGGGTTCCCAGGTTAACCGCTTCCTTGATCTGCTCGAAATCCCCACTCCAGTATAGACCATTGAGAATCCGGATCGAATTATCGATCAGATCGGGTCGGCGGTGAATGAAATGCAGCGTGTTTTGCTGCACCGGACCGCCTACGTACAGCGGCAGATCGGCGTGGATTTCGTCGACGATATCGCTCAGATGAATATCTGTCAACTGATTCAGTACCAGCCCGAAGGTACCCGCATCGCTGTGCTCACAGACCAGCACTACGCTGCGCTCGAAATTTGTGTCGCCCATGAAAGGCTCGGCAATGAGCAGGTTGCCATTAGTAACGGAAGTAGATTTTGCATCCATGAGCGTCGCCTGGTAAAGATTTAACGTATTAAAAACGACATACGGGCAATGATGTTACCAGAAGTGGGCCAAAAATGTTGCCGACGCCGGCTTTTATCTGTATACGGTCGGCGCAGGGGTTTAGATTGCGTTCCAACCCATTACGGCCGAAAAACAAGCCCCACCCGCCGACCCGAAAGCCTCGTGAGTAGTGGCGGCAATATGCGGCCGGCATTTTGGCGGGTCTGCTGCAAAATGCCCCCATTCAGGGCCGATTGCCTGATCTGGCGTTCGGCCTGGCGGTAGGCATCACTAACTAACTGAGTCTCGTTGAGGAAAGAAAATCGGGTGTCGTATACCCGCGAGCGGTTGTGGTTAATTTTCCAGCCGCACAATTCGGGCTTAGGCAGCCGGATCGTGACCGAGTCGTCCTCGGTGGTGATGTCGGCGGGCGAAATTTTCGTCAGGTCGAGGCAGCCCGTTGCTTCTCCTTCCACAATTAGCACGGCATTGGCGTTGGGCAAAAACGTGTTTGGCTGCTCATGCTCCACAATGTCCTTAAACGTGTACCGAACCAG
The DNA here is from genome assembly GCA_035296465.1 of Spirosoma sp. Taxonomy (GTDB): domain Bacteria; phylum Bacteroidota; class Bacteroidia; order Cytophagales; family Spirosomataceae; genus Spirosoma. Next base: position 17,210 of record DATHAW010000768.1, on the reverse strand, counting down.
TTCCAGCTTCCCCAGCGCCGTCACTTCTTTCAGGACGATGCGTTGGGTGGCGGTGTCGCCCCTACGAAAGCGACTTAGCGCCTTGCTCCCACGAATCTGTTCCCAGATGGCGATCAGGCCGACCACCAGCAGGATGATGACCAGCAAACGAATAAGCCTGGCAATAAGCTGGGACATGGCAGCACGTGAATGGTGAAAATGGTTTAGTTAAAGGCACAAAAAGGTGCCCATCACTACAGAGGAAACGTCAATAGTAATGGATGTATTTTAATGTGGGGCCGATGCAACCTTTAGGCACCATTCCTACTCATTACAAAGAGCTTAGGTTATTTAGCCAGTAAACTACTAGATTTTTAGTTAAATTTCGTTAATTAGCTATTAACTCTTGCCATGTAACCTATATTTGCCTGTCCAGAATCACCACTTTCCTCCTTCCTTTTCATGAAAAACCTTTCTCTGTTTGCCGTACTCTGTCTGCTGACGAGTGGGCTCTATGGGCAGGTAGCACCCACTCCGGCCCGTTTCAGCCTACAGGGCCGGGCGGTCGATACGTCGGCGGCCCCGCTGGCTTCGTCTACGGTCATGCTGCTCAGCCCCAAAGATTCGTCGCTCGTCAACTTCATGCGCTCGGATGAGAAGGGCGCCTTTGCGTTCAAAAACCTGAAGTCGGGTCAGTACGTCCTGAAAATCTCCTTCGTAGGGTTCATTCCTTATAACCTGGTGATTAAGCCTACCGGCGAGGCCGTAATCGACCTGGGTGATCTAAAATTGAAGCCCATTACCCGCGAACTGATGGAGGTGGTGGTTCGAACCGCCAAAGCACCCCTGACCATCAAGGGCGACACGATTGAGTACAACGCCAGTTCGTTTAAGGTGCCGCCCGGTTCTACCGTCGAGGATTTGCTACGTAAGCTGCCGGGGGTGCAGGTCGATACCGATGGCAACATCCGGGCACAAGGGCAGCAGGTGGAGAAAGTGACGGTGGATGGAAAAAACTTTTTTGGTAACGACCCCAAACTGGCCACCAAAAACCTCCAGGCAGATGCCATTACGAAGGTGCAGATTTTCAACGACAAGACGGAACAGGCCAAACTGACGGGTATTGAAGATGGTAAGAAACAGAAGACGGTAAACCTCGAACTGAAAGAGGAATTCAAGAAAGGCGGTTTCGGGAAGGTAACGGCCGGGGCTGGTCCGGCTTCGAATGGTATTTCGCCCCGCGCCGAAATTAAGGGCAACTACAACAAGTTCGATTCGAAGCAGCAGTTCTCGGTGATCGGGCTGGGTAACAACACCAATCAGGGCGGGCTGTCGTTCAACGACTATCAGGACTTCCGGGGGAGCAACTCCTTCAACTGGAACGATCAGGCCGACTTTGGCTTCGGCAATGGCCGGTTCTTCTTCTTTGGGGGAGACGACGATGAGTCGCTCGGCATTCCGGTGGGCGGGGGCAACGGCCGGGGTTTTTCCAACAATGCGGCCGGTGGCGTGAACTACAATTACGACACTAAAAAAACCAAGCTGAGCACCAGTTATTATTTCAACCAGACGCGCCTGCAGCTCGACGCCCTGCGCAACCGCCGGAACTTTCTGGAAACCAGTTCTTTCCGTACGGAAGAGAATAGCAACCAGGTCAATTTCAACGGCAATCACCGCGTCAGCATCCGTTATGAGAAAGCCCTCGACTCCCTCAACACCATCGTGTTTATCAGCAATAGCCGCCTGAACAACGGCAATGCCAGCCTGTTTCGGGGGCAGCGGCTGTTTCGCAGCAATGGCATACCGACGCCGGGCGTGATGCTTCCCGACGTGCTGTCAACGCGCGATTCCAGCAGTAATGCCAGCGAATCGATGCAGGTTGGATCGGCCAATACGTTGCTCTACCGGCTCAAGTTCAGGAAAAAAGGCCGGAGCCTAGCCGCTAGTGCTACCTACCAGATCAATACCAACGACGCCAGCTTAGATTTAAACTCGCGCAATGAATTTTTGCGGGCAACCAGCGCCAACGACATGATCCGTATCATCCGGCAGGATCAGGGAACCAATAGCCTGCGCAATGAATACAAGGCTAACCTACAGTACGTTGAGCCGTTTGCCAAAAAGTTTTTCTGGGAGACGTTCTACAACTTCAGTCTGCGCTACGACGAAGTGGACCGGGACGTATTCAACAGGGGTGATGTTACCAAAACCCGCATTGATTCGCTAAGCCGCTACTACAAAAATAACTACGTGTTGAACCGGCTCGGCTCCAGCATCCGCTACACCTTCAAGGGTCTGAACGTATCGGCGGGGCTGGCCGGCCAGCAGTTTACGCTCGATGGCCGCTACGCGCCCGACCAGACCACGCCGGTATTCAATACCATCCGGCGGACGTTCACGAACGTGATCCCGAACCTATCGCTCAACTACGACCTGAAAAACAACAAGTACCTCTTCGGCGGTTACAACGTGAACGTGCGCATCCCGTCGTCGCGGGATTTGCAGCCGCTGATCGACAACACCAATCCCCTGTTCGTGCGGGAAGGCAATCCAAACCTGCTGCCCGAACTACAGCATAATCTCAACACGGGTTTTCGGTACTTCAACCCCGGCAGTTTCACCAACTTCTACATTGACCTGAACGGCACCTACTTCGTTAATCAGATCGTGTATAGTCAGGTCACTGACACCCAGACGCTGATTACGCGCACTCAGCCCGAAAACCTGACCGGTGGCCGTAACATTGGTTCGTACATTGGTTTTGGTTTCCCGCTTAAGAAAACCAAAGCCACGCTCAACCTGAACACAAATTTCAACTTTGGCAACAACCTGACCAACATCAACCGGATACTGAACCAGACAGACAATCAGAATTACAACGTTGGAGCGCGGCTCGACCTGACCCCGACGGAGTGGTTTACGTTCTACGGCAACGCGAATCTGGGACGCATCAATACGCGCTACTCGATCAACTCGGGCCAGAACCAGGTCATTATCAACAATAATTTCAATGGCGACATGAACCTGAAACTGCCCGGCGGTTTCTACGTTAATACGAGCCTTAATTACCGAATCTTCAAAAATGAACGGCTTGGCTTCAACCAGCAGGTTCCAATCTGGAACGCGTCGGCCTACCACATTCTGGGTAAGACGCAGAAGGCAGAAATCCGGCTCTCGGCCTTTGACTTGCTGAATCGTAACGTGGTCGTGTCGCAGTACGCGGGTCAGAACTTCGTCTCCGACGAGCGTATCCGTACCTTAGCCCGGTATTTTATGCTGAGCTTCACCTACAACATGCGGGGCGTGAAGGCTAAAATGCGCCGGGAAGGATACTATTGAAAATGTGCTACCCCACGGCAGTGGCCCACCCTGCAATGGGGTAGGGTTGGATAAGGTAAATCAAACACTTAAACCACAAAACCATGAACCGATTGGTCAACCTGCTTCTTTTCACCCTAATCGCCACGGGGTCACTAGCGCAGAATACGGAAGGCGTCGTTTCGTACAAGCGGAAAACGCACTGGATCAAAATCATTGGCCGGATGACGTACCTGAGTCAGGAAGAGAAAGACCGGGCGGCCCAGACCTGGAAAAACTTCGAGGAAGAGAACAACGCCGAAAAGATGAAGCTGGCTTTTAACGCCAGCGAGAGCCTGTATACCTACGCCAGTGAGCAGGGCGAATCGGACGATGGAAAGTATTCGTGGCGCAACCGGGACTTGCAACTGTACCGAAACTTCGGGAAAGACAGAAAAACCGAAGTGGAGGAGATGCTGGGTAAAACCTACATCGTGGAGGACTCGCTGCACACGCCGGTCTGGAAAATCGGCAATCAGATTAAAGACGTAGCGGGCTACATCTGCATGAAAGCCGAGACGGAAGACCCCATTAAGAAGCAAAAAATTACGGCCTGGTTTGCGCAGGATATTCCCGTTCCGGCCGGGCCGGAACGGTCCCATGGCCTGCCGGGCCTGATTCTGGAACTGAGCCTGAACGACGGCGACGTAGTAATTGAGGCCACGGGCGTTACGTTCCGTCCGCTGACCCCCGACGACCTGAAACTCCCCAAGCTAAAAGGCAAAAAGATCAACGACGCGGCTTACGACGCCCTCATTCGGCAGCACATCGCCGACAGCATGACCGCCCGTCGGAACCCGTACTGGGCCATTCGGTATTGAGTGCATCCAGGAAAACAAGCCATAGTAGGCCGCGCAATCAGTAGGGCCAATTCTGCCGACTTAAGTCTGGACCGAAACGATGGGCTGCTGGTACCGGTTTCACGAATAGTATGCCATCTGAATCATGTTAAACGACGCTGAAGCCCGCACATTCAGCAAATTTTTAAGCCTGGTTCTGCGCCATAAACCCGGTCTGATCGGTGTCTCGCTGGATGCTAATGGCTGGACGGATGTTGATACGCTACTAACCAAACTCCAAACGAAAGGCTACCGGATCAACCGTGACCAGCTCCGGTACGTAGTGGAAGCCAACAGCAAGAAACGATTTGCGATCAGTCCTGACGAAAAACAGATTCGGGCGAATCAGGGGCATTCGGTAGCCGTTGACTTAGGCTATACCCAACAGCAGCCGCCCCCATTCTTATATCATGGCACCGCAGCCCAGTTCCTGGACTCGATTTTGACTGACGGATTAAAGAAAATGGGCCGTCACCATGTTCATCTCAGCAGCGACGTACAAACAGCCCGTTTGGTGGGAAGCCGCCACGGCAGGCCCGTTGTTTTGCTTGTCAAAGCAGGCGATATGGCTGCCGATGGACACACTTTTTACCAATCGGACAATGGCGTCTGGTTAACCAACTCGGTACCCGCTGCCTACATCGTGCCGGATAATCCGTAACATTCAAACAAACAGTCATCTACCGCAGCGGCTGTGACACGCCGGGCGGAATTGTCAGCTCAATTGCCACTGCTGGCTTAATTCCTGCGTCAGTGCCTTTAATTGCGGGTAGGTAAGCGGCTTGGTCAAAAAACGGGTTGCCCCTAATGAAAGAGAGCGTTCGCGGTCGGCTTTGTCTGCTGATGTGGTTAGCATGATAACGGGCAGATCGGCAAACGCAGGGATACTACGTAACTCCTTCAGGGTCTCAAAGCCGTTTTTACGGGGCATATTAACATCCAGCAAGATAAGCCGGGGCAGTTCGGTGCATTCGTCCAGCTTAGGCAGCAGTTCCGTACCATCGTTCAGCAATAAGACCTTGATGGATAGGTCCGCATCACCAAAGGCTGATTGAATAATTAACTGGTCGTCTTCATCATCGTCAACAATCCAGACGGAGGGGCAATCTAGAGGTGGTTTCATGGTATAAATTACGGAGGTACGAGAGTACGAATTTATTGCGTAGTAAACAAGCTGTTACTTTAAAGTTTACAGCCGCTTAACAATGTTTTCATGACCTAAAACTATCAGCCCCTTTACGAGTTGTTCACTCTATGAGTAATCAGTGTATTGCTTCACGGTTACTGCTAAACGTATGAGTTACTTGGTCATGATAGTGGATGATGACGATGATGATTTCATCTTATTATCCAGCCACATTAAGCATTGCCACCAAAACGTCACCCTGATCTACGCGCAAAACGGGGTGGAAGCAACGGAGAAGTTGACGGACGGCCTGCACCCAAATCTTATTATACTGGATGCCAATATGCCGCTTATGAGCGGTTACGAATTATTGGTTTGGCTCATGAAATCCACCGTTTGGCGGCATATTCCCGTTGTCATATGGACGGGTGCCATGTCAGACAGTGAAGTGACCCGCTATTATCGGGCGGGAGCCAACACGGTTCTGCTGAAAGAAAAAGCCCTGAAAAGTGTAGATGCTTTCTGCCAGCACTGGTTTGAATTGGTTCAACTGCCCGAACTTGTTTCAACCGAGCGGGAGTAAGACTGGTTTAACTCTTTTCCTGAAACACAATCGCTTTATCGGTCAACTCATACAGCACAGAAATCAGTCGGCAGGGTCTTCGGGCGACGTATAAGGGTAAGGTTAGTAACTTCAACGAATAGGCTTTAGGAAGCCCTTGTCGATAGGCCTGTTTCCAGTCAAAGCTGTACTTAGTTAACCTTCAGGATATCTTTCCATTTTGTTGTATAGCAGGGAGACAGGTAGGCCCGCCTATGATGCCAGGTTGGATCATAGCCTGCACTGGCCAGCCGCAGCCGGTCGCGCCCGTAGCGCTGGTTAACTGTATCCATCACCTTCGACAGCGTTCCTAATCGCTCGTTCGGTTGTTCGGTAAACAAACCCCGTTGCCGGTGGTCATCAGGAACCAGATCAGACAGGATAATACCCACCTTCTGATAGATATAGCCAAACCGAAAAATCGCCTTCAGTGCAGCCTGGGCATAGCCCACTAATTCTGCCGTGCTGCTGGTGGGGTGAGGCAGCTTAACCGTTCGGCTGTTGTAATACTGTTTGGCCAGTTCCCCATTGGGTGTTTTTCGGTGTCGGTTGGTGTGCACAAAGATTGTTACGGTGCCGGCCGCCGATTGTTGTTTGCGTAACTTTTCGGCCGCCCGGCTCATGTGCGTTGTCAGGGCTTCGGTCATGGTGGCCAGGTCAGGCACCAGCCGTCCAAAGCTGGGAGCCGTGCAGATTGCTTTCTTAGGTTTAGCTTCTGGCTGCAGCAGTTTGCAGGGCATTCCCCGCAGTTCGTAGGCGAGTCGTAACCCATTGACGGTTAGTTTAGCCCTGATCCATTCGTCGGGAAGGTCACGAAACTGGGCAGCCGTACGGACGCCATTGCGTTTGAGCATGCCCGCGTAGCGCCAGCCGATGCCCCATAATGCCGTTACGTCGAAATCCTGTAAAACTTCCTGAATCTTTTGTTCCGTATTGAGCAGCAGAACACCGTTATGGTCAGGTTCCCGCTTAACGTACCAGTTAGCAACTTTGGCCAGCGTTTTAGTCGGCGCAATGCCCACCGATACGGGTAGACGCAGCCATTGATTGACCGTTGAGCGGATGGTTTGGGCTGCCTCCGTCAAGTTGGGATAGACGGTTTCATATCCGTCGAAATTCAGGAACGCTTCATCAATGCTGTAGATTTCCACCTCTTCCACAAATCGGGCCAGCGTAGCCATTAGCCGGGCACTCATATCGCCGTAGAGCTGATAGTTAGACGAAAACACGGCAATTTCGTGCTCCTTCACCAACTCGTCCAGCTCGAAAAAGGGGACCGCCATTTTGATGCCGAGTGCTTTAGCCTCGTCCGAGCGGGCTATTACGTTCCCGTCGTTGTTGGACAACACAACCACGGGCTTTCTGTTGAGCACCTGATTGAAGCTGCGCTGGCAGGAAACGTAGAAGTTGTTGGCATCGACGAGGGCAATCATTGGGGCTTATGAATGACGAAGGTAACGACACCAAAAATTCTGAAATCGTCGCCTGGCTTGACGTAGATTGGTTCGTATCTGGGGTTAGAGGCCCTGAGCACCACTCCCTTTCCAGCCGGTCCGCCGGTGTGGTAGTGAAGGCGCTTGACCGTATCCTCGCCATTGTAGCTGGCCACCACAATTTTACCCTCGGTGGCTTTGCGGGAGCAGTCTACCACCAGCACATCGCCCTCAACAATATGATCGCCAATCATGCTGTCGCCAGTCACCTGAACAAAATAGGTAGCCTCCAGATTGCTGATACAGAGGTCGTTCAGGTCGCAGGCCCGCTCGATGTAATTGTCGGCGGGCGACGGAAAACCAGCATGGACGCAGGAGCCGTAAAAAGGAATCAAGTGCCTGGTATTGATAGTGGCTTTTATAATGGCCTGTATGGGTACCCAATTGGATAGTTCATTCATAGGGGTTCGGCTTAGTTAGTACCGAACCGCTATATTATACTTTTGTTATATATATTACAACTATATAGCATAATGCCAGCCCCTGAAACGGCCCAATCAGAAACCTAATTGCTATATTAAGCAGGAGCAAAACCACGGAATCTGGTGAATGTTGGGAACGCATTATGATGGCCACAGCCCATTATCTAACTATTGAAAAATAGTTATTTTAGGTTATCAAAATTTACTAATATTGGTGAGTAAAATACTAGTTTGTTTGCTTTGAAATCATTACGTTTACAAGACGTTGTCTTGATTGAAGACTCTTCGAGACAGGCATCCAAGCCTTGACATATAGATTTTTGAACGTGGAAACTAAGCTTATATACTTACCATTCTGGAAAAGTGAAATGAGTTGGTTTGGCATAGCAACCCAGTAAACGGAGGTATTTATTGTCGTAACCCTCTGCAAACGGCTACAGGTTTTGCTCCAGAATGAAAGACAATACATTTAGCTGGTTTACAGGATAAAATTCTTTGAAAATACCTTGGCAAAATTTGCGCCAGGGCACCTGATTAATTAAATTCGTTAGCAGGTCATAATAGCCATTGCTATGAGCGAATTGCTCAGATTCTGGGCCTACTTTGGGCAACCGTTGACTATGTATCGGGCTAATTTAACTTAGGGATTTTGACCAGATAGGACACGCTTTTTAAGTGCAACAAACCACCCCTTAATTTTTACGCCTATGATGGATTCTATCTAGATTTGAAACCAGGGCTTTGGCGGGTGCTACTTTAGGCTGGCTTTATAAGACCCCCGCTCTAAGAACGTATTCGGTACGCGATAGGCGTACGCACGTCTGCTAGCCAGTTGCAGGCGTGCTCCGGCAGAATTTCCAGTAATCGGTCCAATCCTGATCCAATTCAGAGTCAGTGCCAGTTCGTCGCATCTAAACTTTTCACCTTTAAACTTTATCCGAATGAAAACTATCTACGTAACCGTGGCTAACCGATGGTTAGCCTTCGTGTGGCTAATGAGCTTAGCGCTCTGCACCCACGCCCTTGCAAAAAGCGAAGGCTCCCTCAGCCTGACCCAGCCCACTTATAACTGCCAGACGGGGGCTATTACCTTCAACACCAGCGGGGGTGATGGCTCACCCATCACCTTCAGTGCGCCGGGCATCATTCGTTCCTCGCTCACCAGCAACACGGGTACTGTGGAGCAGGAACTACGTAATGACCCCAAGCCCATCACCATTACGGCCATGCAGAATGGCCAGATGGCCAGCTACGTCTTTGATTTTGGTGCTTACTGCGCCAATCCTCAGCCGCCACAGCCCCCTATGGGTAGCCCTTTGACAATGTTGGCTCCTACCTATGACTGTACCACCGGGGCCTTCCGCTTCAACACCAGTGGGGGAAATGGTACGCCGATTGAGTACTGGGCTGCGCCGGGCATCACGAACTGGACTACCAATCCTAATCAGTTCGTCGACATGGAATCACGCACGGCCACCGATGTGAAGCCCTTTACACTCATGGCCCGCCAGAGCGGAGTAACGGTCACCTATACGTGGAATTTAAGAGCAGTGTGCCCTAACCCACCGGCGGCTAACCCCTTAACAATGCTGCCTCCTACCTACGACTGTACTACCGGGGCCTTCCGGTTCAACACCAGTGGGGGCAATGGCACGCTGATTGAATATTGGGCTGTGCCGGGCATCACCGGCTGGACCACTAACCCCAACCAGTTTGTCGACATGGAGTCACGCACCGCTACCGATGTGAAGCCCTTTACACTCATGGCGCGACAAAGCGGTGTGCTGGTTACGTATGTGTGGAACCTGCGGGCGGTATGTCCCAACCCCCCGGCCATCAATCCGCTGACATTGCTAGCCCCTAGCTATGACTGCACTACGGGGGCCTTCCGCTTCAACACCAGTGGGGGCAACGGTACGCTGATTGAGTACCGGGCCTTGCCGGGCATCACGGACTGGACTACCAACCCCAACCAGTTTGTCGATAGGGAGTCCCGCACGGCTTCCGACGTCAGGCCCTTTAGGCTGATGGCCCGCCAGAGTGGCGTACTCGTCACCTATGAGTGGGATTTGAAAGCCACCTGCGGGCGGGCTCGTATGCCGGCCGAAGAGCCGAAGGCAGCGTTGCAGGTACAGGTGCTGGGTAATCCCGTAGCCAGCAAAACAGCTGAGGTTGAAATCAAGGGAGTGTCTGGTCAGGCAGTGCAACTGGACCTTATTGATCTGCAGGGGCGAGTACTCCATCAGCATACTATTAATCAGGCCGGATTGAGTGAGCGGGTCTCCGTTCCGCTTGATAGTGGTAGAGGGTTGTTGCTACTGACTGTGAGCACACCTACTCAGCGGCAACAGATAAAGCTGTTGAGGCCCTAAGAATCGCTCAATGTCCCGTTCTATGTTTACGCCCAAACCAGTTAAGGTTTGGGCGTAAACATAGAACGGGGTCGTGGTAACTGTATGATTTGGGTAAAGACGTTAGCGAACAGACGTTGCCGTTCAGCACCCTGGTCTGATTCGACATTATCCTGCCGGCGATCAGTAGCCCCAGTCATCTCAATGAGCGGACGGAATCGCGAATCCGAAAACATTAGTTCCTGCTAATAATTCTCCGATTTGATTATTATAATTCAAGTTGAGTGGTTAGACGAAAAACAAGATATGGTGGGCTTCATACCAGCCCACCACTTTAAGCAAGAAGCCTTTGGCTGTTACGGCATGAATGCGAGGAGGCCAGGGGTCAACTAACTAACTGATGTCGGTTTCCACATGCCGCCGGGTTTGCTTGCCCAGCCAGTTGGTATAGTGATCGTTGTCAGCCCGACGCGAGTTGCTGCGCCCAATGGGCTGAAAGGCCACCCCAGCCGCCTGAGCCAGCAAGTCTTCCTGGGTATAGTGGTTATAGGCCTTGTCAGCGTAGACGGTGCTATGGGTTGGCAAATCAAAGCCCAGCAACACGAAGGCAAGCTGATCGTAGCTGCCAGGTGTAAAGTCAAATTCAACCATACGACCGTCAGCCGCTGTAATCAGATGGACTTTATAGCCGTAGAAGTACTCCCGCTTGCTAGCGTTGTAGCCCCAAAAGGCTTCTCCTTCTACCAAGCGGCACTGGCTGGTGCGAATATTCTTACAGACGGGCAGGGGACAGGAATCGATGGCAAATTGAGTGTTTTCGGCTTTGGGTTGCGAACATATTATCAACGTAAAGTAGCTGAAGGTAAAAATAAGATGCTGGTATTGAATGCTATTTGAAACAAGCTTATCCATTGCGTGTAATCCGTGGTGCGCCGAGGGGAAAAGTAGCACAAGACTTATGTCTCACCGCTTGCATAGTTCATAGAAAATCGGAGCGTATGGCGATTTGAGTCAGTTTTTAAGAACATTTTACCACTTAAACCCGCTCAGAATCCGTCTGCCCCAGCGACCCGGTTGGATAAACGTCCGTTTCATAATCGGACAGCCAAGGCTGACGCTTCTACGCGAGTCGTGATAGTTTGTTTATGTACTTTTAATGCAATCATCACTACGCTCTACCTGCGTAAAATATGACCTTGCCGTATCAAGTAGGCAGCACCAGCCAGGAGCGGAAGGGGGAGCAGCGAGTCGGGCTTAGGAGCCGCAATAGTAAAGCGGTTGCGTATAACCGGAAACTAACCCTTTAGTGGAAGGCGGTTTTTGTTTCAATCAACAACCTCTAAAAGTAAACTAATCTTCGAGTCGTTCTGCCCGGCGCGTGGCGACGTACGCCAATGACCAGGCCAGCAAATAGCAACCCAACCCGCTATTAATCCCCTTCCCAGAAATTCCGGGCACCGCTGGCTCAGCCCAACCCGAAAATTATAAAAAAGAATTACCTATAAATCAAAACTTTGACCGTCTATTCCCTGGATTAATGACATTGCCAGCTCACCTATTTTTTAAACCAAAACTCGATCACCCATGAAAACAACGTCCATTTTTCGTCCCCTCATGACCCTGCTCTTGGGCCTGCTGGTTAGTGCAGGTTATGGACAAGCCGCCAAAGCCCCGCAACGTACCTATTCTGAAGTGTACTTCCACAAACTCAAACCCGGCCATACGCTCCAGCAAGCTCAGGCTATCGAAAACGAATGGAAGAAGCTCCACCAGGCGCAGGCCGATGCCGATGTCATTACGGGCTGGTATATGCTCTCCTCGATGCTGACCTCGAACCCCAACAACCGGGAGTACGACTACATCACCATCAAAACCTTCAGCGATTTTGGCCTGATGGACAATTCGTACCCCGAAAAACTTATCACGCAGGTTTTCGGGGCTGATGCCAAAACCAAGTGGGCTGATTTGCTCAAGCGTACGGAGGCCGTACAGGAACATGGCAAACTGGAGTTGTGGGAAACCATCGATGGTGTGTTTGCCGAGAAACGGGGCGCACCCAACAAGTCGCCTATCTGGGTTTTTGACCTGATGGCCATAAAAGACAACAAGTATGCCGAGTATGAAGCGATGGAAAAAAGCATGAAAAGCCTCCACAAGGAGCGCATTGCAATGAACAACATTGCTGGCTGGAATCTGGCGCGTCTACTGTATCCGTCGGGTACCGAGAAGGGCTATAGTTACGTTACGGTGAACCTTTACCCGAATATGAAAGAGATGGGAGATGGGCACTACGGTGAAGCGTTTCAGAAAGCAATGCCAGGAGCAGATATCAAAAATCTGCTCGGTCAGGTTTACGCTACCCGCGACATCGTTCGGCAGGAGGTGTACTATTTACAGGAGTTCGCCGTGAAAACGCCCCCGGCACAGGCATCGAAATAAGTGAAAGAAGTGTAGCTAAAAAAGGGCCAAATTCGCCACGATCTTTTCGTGAATGGACAACCACCCCTATAGCTCTATTTTAGGCTGGCTACAGCATTATTGGTCTACACGGCAAAACGGGGGTATTTTCATTTTGGCCCCGTTTTGCCGTGTAGACCAATAATGGCCAGAGAAGGGTTGAGGCAGTAATTTTATTCTGTTCCGTGTCGACTACCCGCAGCCAATCAAATTTTCTCACCCCTTTCTAACTTGTGCTACTAACTAAATTAGCTGATAAGTTGACTTTAACCTTTATTAAACGCCCCCATTGAAGCCTTGTAAAATCAAGGTAAATGACCGACCATCTTTGGGAAATTTATAGCTTAAGCCATAGCATGGCTGAAATTAGCTCATTGAGCTTGAGCTGCACGAAAGGGATTCTTTGTTCTGGGCTTCTTGGATCAGAAACACCATCAAAAAAGTGACGATGGTCGTGCCCGTGTTGATAACCAGTTGCCAATCTTCGGAATACCCGAACATGGGTCCGGAGAGGGCCCAGAGCAGGACGACGGCAAAGGCCAGTAAGAAAGCCGTTGACGAACCGGCGGCTTTGGCCACGGTTGAAGAAAAGCGTTCAAGCGCACCTTTGGAGGTAGGCTGGGAATAAATGGATGATTGCCTAAGCGAATGGTGGTTTATTTCGCTAACAAACAACCGATTAGCTCAGCTTGTTACGTATAGGGCTGCCGTTCACCGGCATTTGCGTTACAAATTGAGTAATTGATTAGATCTGAGTAATAGGTAAAGGTAAAAAACCAGTCGTAGCCAACTGGTTTTTTACCTTTACATCATTCGGCTGCGGGCATACCACCGGCTCAAAACTCGGCAAGTGTCAGAGCTTGATTGCAGTAAATGGTCTGTTAATGGCACGAATCCCAGTCTTGCCTGATTTCGTGTATATGATTTTGGGATGTGTACCGGTACGTCTCTAGGTCGGCAGATAAACCCGGAAAGTAGCTCCCTCTCCAGGCACACCGATGGCTGTAATGGCCCCACCGTGGTTGGCTACTACCTTCGCACAGATGGCCAGGCCAATGCCCGTACCCGCATACTCGCTTTTGCCGTGCAGCCGCTGAAAGACCTGGAAGATACGGTTCACGTAGCGTTCATCGAACCCGATGCCATTGTCAGCCACCTCAATGCAGGAGTAGCTGGCCGTGGTTCGGGTGGGTTTCACGGTAGGGGGCAGCTCCTTAGCCGGTAGAGACTGAGCGCTAACCCGGATGATGGGTGCCCGGTCAGCCCGGCGAAACTTCAACGCGTTGGCGAGCAGGTTTTGAAAGAGTTGACCCAACTGGGAGGGGTCTCCGGGCAGGGTCGGTAAAGCGTCTATGTGTAGCTGCGCGTTGGTTTGAGCAATGATCACCTCCAGATCCGTTACCACTTCCTCCACAACGGGGGTTAACGAGGTGGGCCGCAAAGCCTGCTGCTGGGTGGTTAGCCGTGAATAGGTTAATAAATCGGTGATCAGCCTCGACATCCGGCCTGCCGCGGACTGCATCCGCTGAAGGTAGTCAAGGCCCTCGCCCAACTGGTCCGCGTACCCCTTCTGGAGCAGATCACCGAATTGCTGAATCTTACGTAGGGGCTCCTGCAAATCATGAGACGCCACGTAAGCGAACTCCTGGAGGTTAGCGTTGGACTCAAGGAGCCGCTCTGTAGATTGGGTTAAGGCCTGATTCGATACGGTTAATTCCTGATTAAGTACGTTTAGTTGCTCGGTCCGTTGCTGGACCTGTTGCTCCAGGGCATGCGTCAGGCTTCGATACTGTTGCTGGCTTTCCAGTAAGGCCTGATTGGTTTTGCGCAAGGCCAGCAGATGGACAACCTGTTTAGCTAAGGTCTTCAATGCGCCGAGTTGGGCGGGGCTCAACTGCCTGGGCTGGTGATCGATGACGCACAGCGAGCCCAGGGCAAACCCCTGGGGATCGACTAAGGGCACTCCCGCGTAAAATATAACGTGCGGCTCACCCGTCACCAGGGGGTTAGCGGCAAAGCGCTCATCGGCTCTCGAATCAGCCACCACCAGTGGCTCATGGGGATTGAGCAGACCATGAGCACAAAAGGCGAATTCGCGGGGCGTTTCCCCGATTGCAAGCCCATAATGGGATTTAAACCACTGGCGTTTATCATCCAGCAGACTGACTAATGATATGGGGGTCTCACAAATCTGGGAAGCCAGCTTGGTAATATCATCATAATCCTGTTCGGGTAGGGAGTCGAGGATTCCATATCCTTTTAAGGCCGCTACCCGATCCGCTTCCTGAAACATAAGAATCATTCGTTAAACTAAAAGGTCAACTGGCTACCCTTGCCTGCCATCGGCCCGGCAATTTATGACTATCGACCTAGTTATTAGCCCGACAGCCTATGGCTTACAACCTATTAGTGGGTACTATTTGTTTAGTGCCTAGATGCGATATACCCCTAAAGCAGCCCCTGGTAAAGAGACTTCAGGAGAA
Source organism: Spirosoma sp. (assembly GCA_035296465.1). Taxonomy (GTDB): domain Bacteria; phylum Bacteroidota; class Bacteroidia; order Cytophagales; family Spirosomataceae; genus Spirosoma. The sequence goes on along the minus strand of DATHAW010000768.1, from coordinate 2,102 downwards.
GCCTTTTGTAAAAGGAACCTTGTGGGCGTCTGCTTACTTAAGAACTATGCCAAACTTGCGTCAGGCGACGGATTACAATTTGCTTTTCTATGATTCACGTATTCGATCAAATCAATCGAGCTAAACCACCTACCCCAGTTAGGCACCCACTTTTCAGCTGTTTCCCGATGAGTAAACCCTTCCTCCATCCCTTACTACAGCGGTTAAGGGTTGGAGCAGGCTTGCCTCACCTGGGCAAGTTGATCGGCATTAATCCATCGCCTGCTCTGGGCGTGTTCGGCGGCCGCCAGCGTATCGGCCACCAGCAACATCTGAACACCCTGCTGCTGCTGGACCCGATGAGCGAGCTGCTGCACCGCTTCATCGCGCTGGACATCCGATACATCCCGAATATAAATACCCAGGATACGATTCCCAAACTCGGCCACCACCTGACTGTAAATCTCAGCATCACGCTGACCACTGTCTCCAATACAGATAAACTTAAGGTGCGGATACGTCTCCAGGATGTGTCGAATATGAGCCAGCTTGTGGGTGCCATTGATACTATTCACATCACTACGGTCCCGGAGCAGCAGCGGTCCCTGGGGGATCTGGTGAAACCGAAAGAAGTGGATCAGTAAGTCAAACAGGTTCCATTCACTACCCGATACGTAAAACAGGGGGTTGGTGCCCTGATTATCGTATCCGCTGCCTAGCGCCCTTAACAAAGCCGCAATACCCGGAAAGGGACTCCGTTCCGTAGCATCCTTGAGCAATAACAGTTTGAGTCGGCCCAGAAAGTGGGTCATGTTGGAGACCAGCACCGTATCATCGACATCGGAGATGATGCCGTATTCAGCCCCTGAGTCGGGGACAAATATGGTACCCAGCGCTTCTACCTGGTCGTGCGGGGTTTTGGTCTCCAGCAACTGTAGCCTGATGGTAGTACCCCATTGCCTGTAGTCAATGGGTTGCTCAAAGTGGAATGCCACCTCAAAGAAGCCTTCATCATCGGTTTGTAGCTCCAGCTGCTGGTCGGCAAAGCTGGCTTTGAGCCGGATGCCGGGAATTTCGTCCGACTCATAGCGTTTGTAAATGTTTCGCAGATGCTCCAGGGGGCTGCTGCCCTGCTTTTTCTCGATGATCTGTTCATTCTCCAATACTCTACCCTTCAGATACACATACCGCTCATTGCCGAAGCCGTAGTAGGGCATGATCATGATGGGCTCCAGCCACTGGAGTTTCTCTTTTAGGGTGTATTTGGTCCGGGAAAGCTGATGTTCTACCTGGGCAAGAGCCTGGCCTAACTGCTCCTTGAGTTCAGTACTAAAAGTTGACATGCGCTTGTTAAATAAATCAGGGTTTACAAAATAGTAAAACCCATGTAGCCGATGAGTGCCGTAGAAATTTAGCTACTGGTTAATCGTGTGCGAGGGCGGGGCCTATGGCTCGCTTTTAGCCTGGTTTCGGGTGGGGTTAGCCTGATTCATAATTTCACAACCAGGCTTTGGTTTTTGCCAACATTGAAAAGGAAAAAGAGGGCCACAGCATCGGCTGTGGAGTACTACGCTTGGCTACGTGCTAAAAGTGGTGAGGCATTGTATTTTAGGAAGTGCGTAGGCTACTGGAAATAAGAGTCATAAACTAGGTCGCCGGGGCGATGAGAACGCCATAGCTGAACGGGTGGGTCCATTGAACGTTGAAGGATGATTGTAGACTAGCTCGTACCTTTCTTTCGCTATATTACACTGAAAAGGCTTGACAACTCCGTTCGTTCAATAAACTCCTCTATGTGTTAATCGGTCAATATACCCTAGTAACCAGGTAATTTAATTAAGACGCCCGTTGGCACAAACAAACTGCCCAATCGTAAACAGTATCAAAAAGCCGCGTATCGATTCTCTTTGACCGGGCTATTCAGCCTACTGATTATTTCGGGTCTGTCGGTTGGAATCGGAATAGAAAAGTTAATTTCATTTCCCTTGTCCTGACAAGACATAAGGAGGGTTTCGTAAACGATATTATTTATCGGCCAACATGGCCAAGCAGTTCACTAATATTAGGTTACGAATCCATCAAACAGCACACCTTGGCTTTTTATTGAACAAAATATCCAATTG
>DATHAW010000767.1:0-6060 GCA_035296465.1 Spirosoma sp. | reverse complement strand
AGCTTCCCAAACGTATCAGGGGCCGGCTCACAGGCTAACAGGCCCAAAATCATTGACAAACCAAACAGGCCAAATGGTCTCAAACGGCTACTACTCTTGGGCTGATTCATTTTTCGCCTATTGTTCATTATACAGTACCTGCAGCAATGTTTGGCCCACAGCCTGAAGTGTGCCCCGGTCAATATTGCGCATGTCATCGGCTAGCGTATGGTGAGCCTCGAAGAAACCACCCGTTTGTGTATTAAGCTGGATAATGTCTATGGTTGGAATTTTGGCAATGGCATTAGGTGCAACGTGGTCGTCCGTAATCTGCCCGCCCGGCGCATCAACAAAATACTGACTATAGCCCAACCGGCTGGCCGTCTGCCAGATGTTGTTAACAACAGTGGGGGCCATCTGCATCGAATACCCTTCCTTAGGAAACGTAGCCCCTTTGGCACCCACCATATCCAGCAGTACACCAAAATAAGCTGAATAGCCCGGTTTATGTAGATTTTTAGCCCAGTAGCGTGAACCCAGACCGTAGCCTACGTAATCGATATTGCCGCTTTCTTTTTCGAAATCCTTGGTTGCTTTTTCGCTGTCGCCTAAGTCCTCTACGTCAAAGCAAATGAAATCCACGCCAACATCCGGCTTGGTTTTAGCCTGCTGAATGGTGCGGGCCAGTTCGAGCATAACACCAACGCCACTGGCCCCATCATTTGCGGCAGGTACAGGCTTGGTTTTATTAGCGGCAACGCTGTCGTTGTCTGCATAAGGACGCGAATCCCAGTGGGCAGAAATGAAAATCCGCTTTTTCGCTTGTGGGTTGATGCTGGCGATGATATTACGAGCATTAATTTTCCGGCCATCCCAAATTGTGGCTACGAAATTTTGCTCTGTCACCTCACAACCAAACTGCTTGAATTTAGCGACCAGGTAGTTGCCAGTTTGTACGTGGGCAGGAGTGTTCGGTACGCGTGGTCCGAACTTCACCTGCCGGTCGATGTAGGCGTAGGCTGAGTCGGCATTAAACGCAGGTGCCGACACCATGGCGGGCTGATCGGTGGTTTGAGTCGTATCGGTCTGCTTCGGTTTCTCCTTACAAGCCACGATGGTCAACACAAAAGCCAGGAGAGTCAGGGTGGTTTTAAGCATCAGTTGATTATTCTTCATACGCCCAGTCGATCTTGTGTTTCATGTCTTTGATAGCCAGTCCCTGCGCTTTGAAGTACGAACGAATCTGGTCGACTTTGTCGTATTGCCGCTGCTCTTTGTATTCCCGATACAAGGTCAACAACCCCTCCAGTACGGGCTGGTTGTCGGTGCCCTCTTCGGTCAAACCCAGTACGTCCTGCAGGAATATGACGAATGATGTCTTTAGCAATGTAAACACATCGTTGCCCAGCTCGGCTCCCCGAAGTTGACCCAGGTATACCATATTAACATACTTTAACAAGGTGAATAACTGGGCAATGCCCACAGCCGTGTTCAGATCGTCGTTCATGGCCTCGTAAAACTGCTGCACGGCTTTGCGAATGTCTTCCTGCTTCGTTTCGTCGACCGATACGCTTGCATCGTCCTGATACGTCATCAGTTTGATAACTCGCAGCCCGTTTGCCAGGCGTCGGTACCCTTTCTGTGCGGCTTTCAGGGCATCGTTGGAGAAATCGAGCGTGCTGCGGTAGTGCGACTGAAGCATGAAAAATCGCACCGTCATGGGGCTATAGGCCTGTTCGAGCAGGTGGTGACTGCCAGCAAATAACTCTGAGGGCAGGAACGAATTTCCCAGCGACTTCGACATTTTCTGTCCGTTAACTGTCAGCATGTTCGAGTGCATCCAGTAGCGAACGGGGTCGTGGCCGGTCAGTGCGTCGCCCTGAGCAATTTCGCATTCATGGTGTGGAAATTTAAGGTCCATGCCACCGCCGTGAATATCGAACTGAGTACCCAGATATTTAGTACTCATGCAAGTGCACTCCAGGTGCCAGCCAGGAAAACCCGCCCCCCAGGGCGAGTTCCAGCGCATGAGGTGATCGGGGGCAGCCCGTTTCCAGAGCGCAAAATCGAGTGGGCTGCGCTTTTCCGACTGACCGTCGAGGTCACGGGTTTCGTTCAGCAGGTCGTCGAGAATCCGACCGGAGAGTTTGCCATAGTTTCCTCCCTGTTTGTTATAAGCTTCAATATCGAAATAAACTGAGCCGTTGGCTTCATAGGCCAACCCTTTGTTTAGCAGCACCTGTACGGCTTCGATCTGTTCGACCATATGCCCGGTGGCGGTGGGTTCAATGCTCGGTGGTATTGCGTTGAACTGCGCCATTACGGTATGAAAGTCGTTAGTAAACCGCTGTACAATCTCCATAGGCTCAACTTTCTCCAGCTTTGCCATGCGTCCAATCTTGTCTTCGCCCTCATCGCCGTCGCCAACAAGATGGCCAACATCGGTGAGGTTACGAACGTAGCGCACTTTGTAGCCGATAAATGACAGATACCGGTAGAGCGTGTCGAACGTCAGAAAGGTGCGGACGTTGCCAAGGTGAACATAGTTATAGACCGTTGGCCCACAGACGTACATGCCCACGTAGGGCGGGCTGAGCGGGTTGAACAGTTCTTTTTTACGGGAAAGTGTGTTGTATAGCGTAAGCGGTTGTGTCATTGCAGGCGGCAAACGAAGCACCGGGGTAAATCAGCCCAAATTCGTCTTAAATAAGGCTGCAAGTTACAGATTGTATGGCGGAAAATGGTGTCGATGAACCGGCAATCAGACTTGGTAAACGTACATCACCCCAGCAATCTTGGCTGACGCTACACCAGCACCCCAGATAGTTTTGGCTATATTCGCACCCAATTTAGGCGACGTTCGAATGCAGGTAGTTGAAGTTGGCCAAAACGCCGGATATCAGAAGGAGTTTATTCTATTTCCCGTGCGGCTTTATCAGAATGATTCATGCTGGATACGGCCGTTGGACAATGACGTAGCCGAAGTTTTCGACCCAGCCCGGAACAAACGGTTTGAGAACGGCGAGTGCGTCAGGTATCTGTTACTGAACGATAAAGAGGAAACTATTGGGCGGGTGGCGGCTTTCGTAGATCGTGAGATCGCGCTGCTCGACAATGACCAGCCAACGGGTGGTCTAGGTTTCTTTGAGTGCATCAACAATCAGGCAGCCGCGTTTGCGCTCTTCAACGCGGGTAAAGACTGGCTTCAGCGTCGGGGGATGGAAGCAATGGACGGGCCCATTAACTTCGGCGACCGTGACCGCTGGTGGGGTTTACTGGTCGATGGCTTCGACCGGGAGCCGAACTATTGCATGCCTTATACCAAGCCTTACTACGTTCCCTTCTTTGAGGCTTACGGCTTTCAGGATTACTTCCAGCAGTTTACGTTTGGTATTCCAACGACCTGGGACAAGCTGACCAATATGTCGCAGGCTGTAAAAGACCGCGCCCAGCGGATCTTTGAAAACCCAGAATATAGCTTTCGAACAATAGACAAACGCCAACTGCCCGTTGCCGCCGAGCAGTTTCGGCATATTTACAACGCAGCCTGGGGTGGACACAGTGGCGTAAAGGAGATGTCGGCCGCGCAGGCGCAGGTGCTGATGCACAAGCTAAAGCCGGTAATCGACGAGAAGATCATTTACTTTGCTTACTATGGCGATGAACCGGTGGCCTTTTTTGTCTGCCTGCCGGAGTTGAACCAGGTGTTTAAGCACGTAAACGGTAAACTCGATCTGGTTGGAAAATTAAAGTTTCTGTGGCACATGGTCCGCAAAACCAACCGCAAAGCATTCGGAGTGGTGTTCGGAGTAGCGCCGGAACACCAGGGCAAGGGTCTCGAAGCGGCCATTGCCCTTAGAATGCCTCACGAAGCAGCCCATAATCCTGCATTCCAATATAAGGAGCTTGAGATGAACTGGGTAGGCGATTTTAACCCAATTATGGTTAGGTTCGTGAGTCAGTTAGGCTCAACCATCGTTAAAACACACATTACGTATCGCTATTTGTTCGACCGAACCAAACCCTTCAAACGCTGCCCCGTAATTGGGCGGAAAAAACAAAAATAATGAGCTTACTAACCATCGGTTCCGTCGCGTTCGACGCCCTGGAGACTCCGTTCGGCAAGACCGACAAAATCATTGGCGGTGCTGCCACCTACATTACGCTCTCCGCATCGTATTTCACCAAGGAGAACAACCTGGTGGCTGTTGTAGGTGACGACTTTCCCTCTTCCATGATTGAGAGCCTCAACCAGCATGGCGTCAATACCGACGGGCTGGAAATCCGCCAAGGCGAGAAAACGTTTTTCTGGTCGGGGAAGTACCATAATGACATGAACACCCGCGACACCGTGGAGGTGCAGTTGAACGTGATGGAGCACTTCGATCCGGTCATTCCCGATTCGTACCAGGATTGCCAGTACCTGATGCTGGGCAACACAGCCCCGGCTATCCAGCGGATGGCAATTGAGCGGTTGCACAAGCGCCCAAAGCTGATTGTGCTGGATACGATGAACCTTTGGATAGAAATTGCCAGACCCGACCTAATGACGCTGCTGCCGATGGTCGACATATTGGTGGTGAATGACGAAGAAGCCCGCCAACTAACCGGCCAATACGCCCTGGTGAAGGCTGCGGCTAAAATTCGTGCGATGGGGCCGAAAACAGTGATTATCAAAAAGGGTGAACACGGCGCACTGCTATTCCACGAAGGGCAGATTTTCTTCGCGCCGGCCCTGCCGCTAGAAGAAGTGTTTGACCCGACCGGCGCGGGCGATACGTTCGCAGGTGGGTTCATTGGCCACTTAGCCAAAACCGACGACATATCGTTCAGTAACATGAAACGGGCCATTATTTACGGATCGGCTATGGCATCGTTTTGTGTTGAGAAGTTCGGGGCTGAACGTATTATGAACTTAACCCAGGAAGAGATTCAGGCGCGGGTAAGTGAATTTGTAAAACTGTCGGCGTTTGGGTTGCAGTAGGCTGTGTCCTAAAGGCTCACATTTTTCTTTATTGATATTCTTCAGTAGCGGTCAGTAAGACGGTGTAGATAGTTGGGTATTGTCCTACACACGCTACGTTACCTTATAGTAAAGAGCGCCAAACGGTTTCGCTTCTGCAGTCCGAATGCGCCCTATATAGGCATGTTCCATGTCCTTCGGTTAACTCGCCAATCAGCAAATTTTTCCTTACTTTTACTTGTTATCATTGAGCCAGGCAGACTTGGTTTAGCGTGTATTTTTTACGTGTTCATTACCGTACACGCTTAAAATCTTTAACTAACTCTGCTTCATTACGTAGAGGAATAGAAGCGACCGTTGATGATCGATTACTTATCAAGTTTGAATGACCCCCAGCGGGAAGCCGTCATGCACGGCGACGGACCGCTGATGATTATAGCTGGTGCTGGTTCAGGCAAGACCCGCGTGTTGACCTACCGCATTGCATATCTCATCGAAAACGGCGTCGATCCATTTCGAATCCTATCGCTGACCTTTACCAATAAAGCCGCCGGCGAGATGCGCAAACGCATCGAGAACGTGGTAGGCATGGAAGCCCGCAACATCTGGATGGGTACGTTCCACTCCGTATTTGCCAAAATCCTCCGCATTGAAGCCAAAGCGATTGGCTATACGTCCAATTTCTCAATCTACGACACCGATGACTCCAAGTCGCTGCTTCGGAGCATAATTAAAGAAATGGGGCTCGACGATAAGGTATACCGAGCAAACAGCGTGTTCGGTCGGATATCGGGAGCCAAAAACCGGCTCATCGGCCCAGACGATTACATAAACAACGCTGTAATTCAGGCCGACGACGAAGCGGCCCGGATGCCCCATATCGGCCGGATTTATAAGCAATATGCATTGCGGTGTTTTGCGGCAAACGCTATGGACTTCGACGACCTGCTATTTAATACCAACGTCCTGTTCCGCGATCATTTAGATATTCTGAACAAATACCAGCACAAGTTTCAGCACGTAATGGTCGATGAGTTCCAGGACACCAACGTCTCGCAGTACCTCATTACACGCAAATTGGCGGCTGTTCACAAGAACATCTGCATTGTGGGCGACGA
>DATHAW010000766.1:0-13203 GCA_035296465.1 Spirosoma sp. | reverse complement strand
TGAGCAGAAGCAGCGTCCGGTGGCTGGCCAGCCAGCCCGTCAGGTACGGGTGGGGGCTTTGATTGCCGACATCCTGTTGTTTCCCCTCATCAGCCTGCCGGTGGACTTTGCCACGGGGGCCATCTACCAGCCCCGTGGGGTAGCTGCCCAAAAGGCTCCGGTGTCTGAGCCGGTAGGGGTCAGGCAGGTCAGCAAGCGATAAGCATACGCATTGTTTTCAGAAGACTCATAGGTTAGGTTAATGGTGGAATCCCCGGTATGATATCATGCCGGGGATTTTTGTTGTACCTCAACTCGTAGGCTATTCATATGATTCGCTTTTAAGTGAGCATGTCGGCCATCAGATACTCATACTTTATAAAGATGCCTTTGCGCTACCTTCCAGGTCAGCTATGATACGGTTCATGGCAGGTTTCTTCCGCTTCAACCTACTATGCATTTGACGTTTCTTGGCCTACAAACAACTTTGCTTGGGGCAAACTGAGTGCTTTGATCTGAGTATTCTTTGTTAGTGACCAATTATTATCCTGAAAAAAAATAGATCGAGCTGACAGCTAAAAAACAAAACTGGTTATTTAGCTGTCAACTGACTGGTTGAGTGTCTGCGTCAGTAGTGTAATTTCGCAGTCGCCATGCGATAAAACAGAATGAAAGCCGATGCAGCAATTGAACGATAAATGGATGCGCATCATTGGCGTCCCTGTGCTTGCCTTAGCCGGTCAGTGGGGGATGTATGGCTATACCAACGTGCCCTATCCGGACGACTGGCGAATTCCGGTCTTTTTTGTGATTGGGTCGGTAGCCGTCTGGGAATGCAATCGCTGGGGCATTATTATATCCCGCCGACGTTATCCCGAACTGGGACAAACCACCCATCGGGTGGTGTTTCAACTAGTTTGGTTCACCCTCTTTGCTGCCCTCATTCGCATCACTCAAACCTTTTTTTACCATCATATAGGCTTATGGCCTTTAGAGGACTACTTCTTGTTTAAGCCTTATTTTTTCAATACGCTCGTGTCGGTAGTGGGCACGATTCAGGTAGCGGCTGTTTTTGAAGGCATCTACCTGTATCGGCGCTGGAAAGTGACGTACACGGAAGCCCTGGAGTTGAAAAAAGTGAATCTGCAAAGTCAGCTTGAGTCGCTGAAAATGCAGATCAACCCCCATTTTCTGTTCAATAACCTGAACTCGCTCTCGTCGCTGATAACAACCGATGCCGAGCAGGCCGAACTTTTTCTGGATGAATTATCGTCGGTTTATCGGTATCTGCTCCAGCAGAATAACCGGGATCTTTGCCCGCTTTCGGATGAGTTAACGTTTATCAAGGCTTATTTTCACCTGCTCAAAACGCGGCATGGTAACGGCATATTACTGGAAATGAACGTAGAGAACCGGTACATGTCATATCTGCTGCCGCCCCTAACGCTCCAGCTTCTTTTCGAGAACGCAATTAAGCACAACGTAATCTCGGCCGACTGCCCCCTCCTAATTAAGTTGTATACGCAGAATGGGTATCTGCATGTGGAAAACAGTGTGCAGTTAAAAAAATCAGTCGTTCAGTCTAACCGAATCGGATTGCAGAACATCATGATGAAGTACCAGCTTCTGGGTCAGCCGTCGGTGGTTGTTAAGCACACGGACGACACGTTTTTGGTCAGTTTACCACTGCTCACTCCTGGTGCCGAAACTCCCGTCGGTACGTTAGCCACGGCTGCTGTTCCGCGGTCGTAAATAGACTAACATCTAAACAGATCAGAACGTTATTTCTTCACCAAGGCACGACGGTTGGCCAGCGCTAACCGACTCTTGAGCTGTTTCATGAGTACCATTTTCCGGTTCATCGAAACCATTGTTTAGCCACTGCCGATGACAGACCAATTTTAGGGCCATGAACCCCTAAGATCATGGCTTATAGTAACAAGGTTATTCGCAATCCGCAAACCGGGCAGACTTTGCGGTTTATCCAGACCAGCCGCGACACAAACGGCCAATTGCTCCAAATGGAATCTACCTTGCGGGCCCGTAGTACCAAACCGGCCGCGCATTACCATCCCAACCAGGACGAAGATTTTACAGTTATTGCCGGTGAATTGACGGTTCAAATCGGTGGGCAAATAAAGGCCTTCCGGCAGGGCGACAGGCTTCATATTCCCCAAAACACGGTTCACTCAATGTGGAATGCGTCGGACGAGGAAACCATCGTTAATTGGCAGGTGAGCCCCGCGCTCGATACGGAAGACTTTCTTGAGACCGCTTATGGGCTGGCCAATGAGGGTAAGATCGGTCCAAATGGCAAGCCAGCCCTTTTGCAGGCGGTTTTGCTGATGCAGCACTTTTCGAGGGTGTTTAGATTAACCAGCCCTGCGTTACCTGTTCAGAAAGTGGTTTTCGGACTGTTGTCGCCATTGGCTTATATAGCTGGCTACCGACCAACATATGATAAATACCTGAACTAACCAGCGTAGTACTGTGCTGCATACTCAAGAACCAGGCAACCCTAAAGCCCCCCATGATACGATTCATGGGGGGCTTTTGCTGTTTCATCGGGTTCACAGCTGCGTTTGCCTACACGTCCTGATACTTTTGAATCAGGTAAACAACATACTCTAACAGCGGGGTAGAAACCGCATCAACCTCTTTTTTATGAAACCAGCAACGTACCTCGCCCTGAACCTTCGCGTTCAGCCTTCAATGGCAGAAATAGCCGTTAAGTGGCTGTTTCTGTTCATGATCGCCAGCCTGTTTTTACTGACGGGCTGCAAGAAAGACACCAATGTAGACCCCATTGGGCCGACGGTATCGACCGTGACCGAACCACTGGCTATCAGCGCCAACATTACTGCAAAAACAAACCTGGTTGACCGGGTTGCAAACCCCGAATTGCCCGACTACATCGTAACAAAGTCCATCGACGTAAATAACGAACTGACCATCAACCCCGGTGTAGTGGTTGCCTTTGAGCGCGACGTCAGGATGAACGTCAATGATAACGGTGGCCTGTTGATTGCGAAGGGTGAAGCCGACAAAAAAATCAGGTTTATGGGTTTACAGAAAACCAAGGGTTTCTGGGTGGGCATTGCGCTTTACTCCGGCAGTAATGCCAACACGATGGAATACGTCGAGGTGATGCACGCCGGTAGTCGCCCTATCTACAGTACGACGAAGTCAGCCTTGTTTATGTCGGGGGGCAACCGGGCACAGATTGGCCTGAAAAACAGCCTGTTCTCGCAGAACGATGGCTACGGTATCTACATATACACGGGCGGCATCCTGCGTACGTTCGAGAAAAATGCGTTTACCGGAAATACAGAAGCGGGTATCCTGCTCGACGCCGACAACGTAGCAAAACTCGATCCGGCTTCGACTTTCACGGGGGGCAATGGGCGCAACGTAGTGGAAGTGACTCCATCAAGCATTAAGGCTACCAGTGAAACTACCTGGGCAGGTTTTGCCGATAAGAGTCCATACCGACTCACAGGTGAGTTTACGATTAATTCCGGTTTCAAACTAATGCCTGGCGTTACGATGCAAATGAACCAGAATGCGGTCATACGGGTCAACTCGGAAGGCTACCTGTCGGCTAAAGGTACGCCGACTGAGAAGGTGGTGTTTACCAGTGCCAATGGTTCAACGGCTTACTGGCGGGGTATTATCTGCTACTCACCAGATAGCAAAAATGTGCTGGAAAACGCCGAAGTCACCAATGCTGGGAGCCTGGAGATTGTGTCGGCTAAAAAAGCCAACATAGCCATCTGGGGTTCCAGAGCGACGATGAACATCCGGAACACGCATATCGGTGGTAGTGGTGGTTATGGTGTTTTTGTGGGCTATGGTACCTCGGTCAATACCGACCTGACCGCAGCTAACACGTTTGAGCGCAATGCCCAGACGAACGTCCTGATCGATAAGTAGGAAAAACAACCTCTAGCAGTGCTAAAGCCGGGCCACCGGGCAGAGTAATCACGCATGAAAGCAGAAAGAAAATCTGTTTACTCCACCCGGCTGCCCGGCTTTAACTGATTCCGCAAGAAAACATACGAGCCATGACTTTTCAGATTTGGGGAGCAGTATTTACGGGAATGGTGCTGTCGATCATGTTGCTGAACGTGGTACAATGGATCACGTACCGGGATCGAAGCTACGGCCTGTATACGCTCTACATGCTGGCCTGGCTCTTTTATTTTGGCTTGCGGGTCTACGTGTTTCGCGACTGGTTTTCGGTAGAAACCAACTACTTCGTTCGGACAGTTGCTCCTATGGGGGCTTACTACGTCTATTTCGACTTTGCCGACGCTATTCTGGACCTGCGCCAGCGCCTGCCCCATTTTTATCGGCAGTTAAATAGGGTGAAGGTCGGCATTGTGGTGTATATCCTGTTTGAGTTTGTGCTTTGCTACGGGCTGGTGCCCTGGAATCCGGGTTTGTATGAAGCCACTTTTATTACGATGCGGCTGGCAATGGCCGTGCTGGGTGTATATGGCATTCGACAAATGATGACTCTGGGTGATGTCGTGTCGCGGTCCTACGCCATTGGCACGGGATTCCTGCTAACGGGTGGATTGATTTCCATGTTTGGGTCGATGGCCTGGCCCGGCGAAAACTGGGCAGGACCATTCTGGCGGGTGTCACTGACCTACATGCAAATCGGTATTATTGCTGAGCTGGTTTGCTTTTCGCTGGGGCTGAGTTACCGGCAACGGCGGACGGCCATTCGGACGGCTATAGTGGAGCAGGAACTGAAGCACGAACGCGAAAAGCACCATCGCGACCAGTTAGAGGCCGAACTGGCCGTGCAACGGCTGGAACAGGAGAAGATTGAAGTACAAATTCGGGCCTTACAGGCGCAGGTAAACCCTCATTTTCTGTTTAACAGCCTTAACTCGCTGAGCGCCCTTATTGAAGACGATACCCGGCAGGCCGGAATTTTCCTGGACGAACTAAGCGCTGTTTACCGGTATCTGCTGCGGGCCAACGATCAGGTGCTCACATCCTTATCGGCTGAACTTGCGTTTATCCAGTCCTATTGCCATTTGCTACAAACCCGGCATGGCGATGCCCTACGCGTAGTGTGGCAGGTAGACCCACCCCTGATGAAGCGGCACATACCCCCCCTGACGCTGCAACTGCTGGTCGAGAATGCCGTGAAGCATAACGTTGCGCTGCCCGACCAACCCCTTACCATTGCCATCGAAACCGACGAACATAATCAGCTCCAGGTTCGCAACAATGTGCAGCGTAAAACCGCGCGGGTGGTTTCTAACGGAATCGGTCTGGCGAACATCCTCTCTAAGTATCAGATGCTGAACCAGCCCGTACCAATCATCCATGAGTACAATGGCGAGTTTGTTGTGACGCTACCGCTCATTTAATCAAGCCCATAAATGAGCATGGTTTGTTCCGCGCCTATACCAAATCGATACGGTGAATAAATAGACGTAGCAACCTCGCCAAAGCAGTTGCTATTCATTTTTGTTTGGGAGGTGGTGTATAATATCTCCTCCTTGTGAATCGGTTTAGTAAAAGCACTACGTCAAATGAATGAGTTTTTTGACAGTTTGCCGAATAGAAGGAAGATTTATCTTTACCGGTAAATAGTAAACTCCTCTGAATTTGAATACGGTAAATGACAAATGGTTACGCATCATTGGCATTTCGTTGCTGCTGGTGATTTCCATAACCGGCAATGGCTTCCATCAGCAGCCGCTGACAGGAGAAATCATGATCCGGATTCTGATCAGTTTCGTATCTATTACCATTACCTGGCATGTCAATCGGGCACTGATTTTTTATTTTCGGGAGAAGTATTCGTCGAAACGCCAGATCGCTAGCCGGCTTCTTCTAACGTTTCTGACCGGCAGTATAGCGTCCACGCTCATTATCTGGCTAACTGGAGCCGCTCGGCACTTAATCCTGCATGGTACCCTGCTCGCTTACCGTGGTGCCGGGCAAACCGCCAGTATAACGGTCAATAAAATGACGATTGCTCTCAGTATGTACGGCTTCGACTTTGTGCATGCTGCTACAAACTTTATTTTCTTTCAGGCTATTTATGAATCCATGTTTTTCGCCCGTGATTCTTCACTCTACCAAAAGCGACTCGAACAGGCCGAGCAGGAGCAGGAGAAACTACGGGCTTCTAACCTGCAAAGCCAGCTCGATGCGCTCAAACAGCAGGTGAATCCCCACTTTCTGTTCAACAGCCTGAACGTACTGGACTCGCTGATCGAAGATGACCCCAAACAGGCACGTGTATTTCTGGATGAACTTAGCACTGTTTACCGGTACCTGCTCCGTTCCAACGACCAGCACCTGACCGACCTTAGCACTGAACTAGACTTTATCAATTCGTACTACCACCTGCTCAAAACACGGCATGGGGCGGGGCTAAGCCTGAATGTAACCGTCGACGATCGCTACCAGACCTACCGCATACCCCCACTGACGCTGCAACTTCTGGTCGAGAATGCGGTAAAGCACAACGTAGTCTTGCCCGACCAACCTTTAAGTATCGATATTTTGACCGACGAACAGGCCAGATTGCAAGTCCGCAACAACGTGCAGCGCAAAACCGTCCGCGTGGCTTCTAACGGTGTAGGACTGAGCAACATCTTATCCAAGTACCAGATGCTGAACCAAACAGCGCCGACCATTCGAGAAGACAATGGGCAATTTGTGGTGACGCTGCCGCTGATCGCCGACAGTAGGTGAAAATTTAAGGTATAGCCCCAGTGCAACTCATCCATAGTTAACTCCATTATACAGGTGGGATACACACAAATCAGGGCAGCCTTTGCAAGCTGCCCTGATTTGTGTGTATCCCACCTGTACTGCTACATCCGTACGCCAAACTCCTGGTCCAGTAATTGAACCATAGCCTGAATGGCTTCGGCTGGTGGTGGCCCCTGTGGGGCAGGAGGCAGGGCAAGGGTTGGGGCAGGTTTGGCAACCATTGGGTGGCGGAAAAAGTCTTCAAAGCCTGCTGGGGAAATAGTCATTACCGATTTGGCCGTTTCGGTCAGAATTTGAAAACTGTGCGGAATTCCTTTTGGCAGCAGAACGTAATCACCGGCTTTGGCGGTATAAACATGTTCGCCAATGGTGAAGCGGATAGACCCTTCCAAGAGATAAAAGGCCTCGTCTTCGCGGGTGTGCGTGTGTACGGGAGGCTCTGAACCGGGCCGGAGGGTCAGTTCGACCTGGGCATAGCGACCGTTGGTCTGTTGACCATCGATTAACACGTTAACAAGTGTTCCTGCGTACCAGTACGCGTTTTTGAGGGTGTTGCCCCGTTGTATCTCGGGAGCCTTAGCAAGTTGTGTGTTCATTGTACTTGTGATTAAAAAGAGAAGAGCCAGTTCGTCCGGCTGCTGGGTCAAAGTTGGAGGTAACAGGGGCAGTTATCAATGGGAGAGGGGGCGAAACGGTACTTTAGAGTCATGAATCGGTAATAGCGTAAACACCTCTTTTTGACAAGAAAACAATACACAACAGGCCTCTGACGCTTCATCCCCTGCTTTTCCCGGTTCACTTGAGATGGCATTGATTTGCCAGCCGCAGTAAACGAGATTTGGGTCAGTAAACAACGTCTCAAACCTGATTCATCGGACTGCCGACCCATCGGACTGCCGATACATTAAACCTTCCTTATTTTCATGAAACTCCTCGACATTGAACTCTACACCGCTGATCTCGATGCCACCCGAGCTTTTTATGTCTGCCGATTGGGCCTGCCTCTGCTGTCCCATTCCACTAACCACCTAACGGTGCTCATTGGCTGGACCAGCCTAACGTTCCGATTGGTTAACCAGCCGGTGGCCCCCTATCACCTCGCTATCAACGTACCACGCGGTTCCCTGGAGGTAATCATGTATTATTTTGACTTCGACTACCTGGACACGCAGGCCCCCCAAAAAACAATTGCCGACTTCCCGCAGTGGCGGGCCCGATCCTGCTATTTCTACGAGTCGCCATCGACGCCGGAACAGAGTAACCTGATTGAGTTCATTGCCCGCACTGACCTGAATCTGGAAGACGCTAACCTGACGTTTTCTGACCTCTTTCAGGGCGTTAGTGAGATTGGGATGGCTACCGAAGACGTAGCCTACACGACTGGACTGTTGCAACGGCGGTTTGGCGTTCAGCAGTTTGGCAAGACTAGTCCTGCCCCTGATTTCAACGCGCTTGGCGACGACAACGGGCTTTTTATTCTGTCCAAAGTAGGGCGCAAGTGGCTATTCTCGGAGACCCCCGCCGGGCTGAACTATTGCCGCGTTCGGTTTACCAACGGAGCAGACAGCAACGTGCAGGAGTTGTATTCTTATGAAGTAAATCGGATGCCGATGGGAAAGTGGGATAAAAGCCTGTTAGCTCGTGCTTAAACTAGCCGGACATAGTAGCGGGCTTTACTGAGTTTGCCTCAAAAAGTTTTGATTGACTGTACTCATAAAAAATTAGGCAAAGTTGTCAGCACATATCATATTAGCAGAACAAAATTAGCTGTTTGCATACAATGCAGCGTGTTCTGTCTAATATCGAGCGAGTTGTGCGGCCCACTCCCGACGAAATGGCCGCTTTTCGGGCTATTTTAAAGCCCAAAAAATTGCCGCCTGATGTCCTGTATGCACGGGAGGGAGATGTTTGTCAGACTATTGCGTTCATCGAAAAAGGATGTGGGCGGTTGTACTACGATCTCGACGGCTGGGAGGTTTCTAAAGAATTTGTATTTGAAAACGGATTGATGGGGTCGTTGGTGAGCTTTTTCACCCAGCGACCCTCGTTCGTTCACGTCATGACGCTGACGGAAACCCATGTGCTCGAAACCCAGTATGACGACGTGATGGCCTTGTGTGGGCGTTATCCAGTCTGGCAACGGTTTGGTCAATTGCTGTTGCAGGATCAGTTAAGCCGCTTAGAATGCCGGGAGGCCTCGCTGCTCAAAGAAACTCCCGAAGACCGCTACATCAGTTTGCTTAACCAGCACCCCAAAGTACTCCGGCGGGTGCCGCCCCAGTACGTAGCCAGCTACCTCGGCATCACGGCCGAAACGCTCGACCGCTACCAGCGTAGCAACCCGACCCTCACTCATTAATCCTGACCAGATTCAACGCCAGATGACACCTATTTATACTGCCCGAAATGCTGCCGACGAGGTATATGCCGAGTTGCAGTATAATGCTGACAGGAACTACCTGTTTATGCGGTGGAGCGGCTACTGCACCGACGACGAACTTAAGCAGGCTACGCTCCAAATGTTAGACTGGCAACAGACGGAAGGGCAGCAACGGGCCTGCCGATTTCACGTCCACGACACCAAAGAATTTGAGACGGCCTGGACCCGCACCATCGACTGGATCGTAAACGAATTCTTCAATAAAGCATATGCGTTTGGGCTGCGCGGTAATATTAGCATACTATCCCCCGATTTGTTCTCGAAGGTATCGTCGGAGGCTCTTCAACAATACCCCGGCTCGCTGGTGCCAACTCTGTTATTTGAATCGCTGATGGCTGCTGAGCAGTTCATTGCCAGTCAGCCGCAACAGGAGCCAGCATGATTACGGCTCGTCATAGCGAACTGATCGTGCTACCGTTGACCGAGGTGTATGGTGTGATGGCCTGTTACTACTACGATGGGTTTTGGCGAAAGACAGTGCAGCGTAGCGAACAGGATACGCCAGGACTGGCGCAGTCCGGACGCCGGCTTCGGCAGGTAATACAGCTACTGGGGCAGGAGATGAGCATCGAGGCCGAAGTAACGGCCGCTGCCTTAAACCGACGGGTAGCTTACGAGAGCGTAGGTGGGCCACTGGCACTATGGGATCAGCGTACCTTCGAGCGGATCGATAAAACCACCCGCGTCACATTTGAGCTGAGTGTCGACCTGAAAGGCTGGCAGCGGCTGATGGCTCCCTTGCTGGTGCATCAGCTCGAACAGTTTGTTCGAGCCGAATTACTGGCTGCTAAAACGCTGCTGGAAAACACCCCAAACGTGCTGGTCGACCTGTCGCAACGCGTGCTCACTTCCCCATCCACTTTTTAAAATCGGTAGCCCGCTCCCGGCTCACCAGCACCTCATCGTCGGTATTGGGTTTCAGCGTCAGCTTGAGCTTGTTGTTGAAATAAGGGTGAATCTGTTGCACCGAGTTAATGTCGACAATGAACTGGCGGTTGGCCCGAAAAAACTGCGTAGGGTCGAGCATAGCTTCCAGTTCATCGAGGGTATAATCCACCGAGTATTTCTGGTTCGATCGCGTGCGGAACAGGCTCACACCATCTTCAGAATGGAAGTAAGCAATGTCGCTCACTTCAACAGGCACCCACTGCGAGAGGTGGCGCACCAGGAACCGACGCCGTTGCTCGGACGGAGCCACCTGCTGGCGAAGTTGCTGCACGAGCGCGTCGATAGATACCTGGGGGGAGGTTTCGGGGGCTGTGCTGGTGCTCATCCGGCGGTGCTTCTCCAGACTGGCTTCGAGTTCGTGCCGCTTAATGGGCTTTAGCAGGTAGTCGATGCTATTGACCTTAAACGCCCGAAGCGCGTATTCGTCGTAAGACGTAGTGAAGATCACCGGCGCCGTTACGGTTGTCTGCTCGAAGATCTCAAAACTCTGGCCATCGGCCAGTTCTATGTCCATCAGGATCAGGTCCGGGGCCGATGGCTGGCCGGGCGCATTGGCCTTAAGCCAGTTAACGGAAGCCCGAACACTGGCGGCCGTTCCCACTACGTTCAGGGTTGGGTCAACATCCTGGAGGAGTTTGGTCAGTTTGCGGACCGCTAATTCTTCGTCTTCGATAATCAGTACGTTCATGACGCTCAAAGGTCTATACTAGGCTCGTTGTACTGTAAAATTATTGGTTCATTCGGGATACCCAAACGTATTGGCCTATCAAACCCCTAAACTGAGGGGTGAAACAACACAACCGGCCGATGAACCGTAAAAAACGGGTATAAATCATGCGCTATTCATTGTTGTGAGGCCGTTTTGAGAAGTGCCGCCTGTTACTGGACGAACTTGTCGGTTGAGTGGCATTTTATTCCGGTCCATCGGGCGGTCCAGCGTCTTGAACTAAATGCGTGATGGCTTCTGGCTGACGCCTACCCAATTTTGGCTTGTCAATAAAAACACACTCCTCTAAAAACCAACAACACAATGAACCGCTTTGCAAGTCGCTCAATCAATGCCTTATTGTTAGGCGTATCGCTCCTGACAGTCTCCTGTAAAAAAGACGTTAGTGTCCTTACACCCATTACTGGAAGCACACAGGCTCCCGCTTTCGTTGGCCCCCAATGGCAGATGAACGCATTCCTGCTCGATCCCTCGGTCGACTTCGATGGCGACGGAAAAGTTGATTCGGACATTTTGCCGTTCATGCCAGCCTGCGCCCGCGATAATGCAATCATATTCAATCCGGATGGTAAAATCAGCGGGGTGGAAGGCAAGCTTCGGTGCGATGACGAACCAGCTACGAATGAAAAACCCGATGCCTGGAGTTATAATGACGCCACCAAAACCATCACAATTACGGATGGTGACGACCCTAAGGAAGTTTCCACCTGGGAAGTGATTGAGGTCTCGTCAAAGAAACTAACCATCAAAACGACGGTGGTCGAAGATGGCGTTACGTTCAAGGCTGCGATTCACTGGAAAGCGATATAAAACAGCGCATTTGCTTTTTTGAAAAACAGGGTGCATTGGATGGTTCAGTAAATCTGAGCTATTTAATGCACTTTTTTGTGCCTATGAAACACATTATGATTCTAACGGGCCTGAGCGGTAGTGGCAAATCTACTTTTGCCCGGCAGTTCTGCGTTCAAAACCCCAACTGGCTGCGCGTGAACCGCGACGACCTGCGCCGGAGCTTGCTGCCCGTTACGCTGCCCGAATACTGGCAAACCTGGTCCGACCGGGATAAGAACCGGATTGAAACGCTGGTCAGCGAGTTGCAGAAAACAGCCATACTGGATGGCCTGGCGCGGGGCTGGCATGTCCTGATCGATAACACAAACCTGAAACTCGGTTATTTTAAGGAGTTTCGGCAGATGCTAACCAACCATTTCGACGCCGTTGAAGTTAGCTACCAACTCATCGACGTACCGGTTGACGAATGCATACGGCGTGACAAATATCGCGACGACTCGGTGGGGGAGGACGTAATCCGCAAACAGGCTGAACAACTCGCCATGCTCAAAAAGAACTTTAAATTTCGCCCGGAAACCATAACCAGGAGCAATGTTTTTCAGCGCCAGCAGGACGAAAAGTTGCCGCGCTGTATTTTGGTCGATATCGATGGCACGGTGGCAAAAATTGGTGATCGTTCACCATTTGACTGGCACCGCGTGGGGGTCGACACGCCAAAGTGGCCTATTATCAACTTAGTAAAAGCCATGCGGGCATCCGGCTACGCCATCGTGTTTTTCTCAGGCCGAGACGCCGTTTGCCGACCCGAAACCACCGACTGGCTCGTCAAATACTTCGGCTGGCCGGCTACCGATTTTACGTTGGTGATGCGGCCAAAAAACGACAGTCGTAAGGACTCGATTGTTAAACACGAGCTGTTTGATGAGCATATTGCCAACCGGTACTACGTCGAATTTGTCGTGGACGATCGCCAGCAGGTAGTGGATATGTGGCGTCGGACACTGGGTCTTACCTGCGTTCAGGTGGATTATGGGGATTTCTGATCGGAGATAGTTGGGATAAGATTAGCCAACATCTGTTAAATCTATTTTCGCCACAACGCTGTTTACTTGTTAACTGAGGCTGGGCGGTAGTATCGCTCTTTCATTCACTCGCTCTTTCACTCGTTGCCATACATGAAACTTTTAAAAGTAGCCGCTGGCGTCTTGAATCAAACCCCGCTCGCGTGGGAACACAACAAACAAAACATCATCGACGCCATTACGGAAGCCCAGCGGCAGAACGTTAGCCTGCTATGTTTGCCCGAACTCTGCATTTCGGGGTATGGCTGCGAAGATGCGTTTTACGCGCAGAATACCATCGACCAGTCTATTGCGTCGCTGCTGGAGATTGTTGAGCATACCAACGACATTGCTGTGGCCGTGGGTTTGCCGCTACGTCATAATAACCGGACTTACGACGTAGCCTGCCTGATTGTCAACAAGCGGATCCTGGGCTTTGCTGTGAAGCAGTACCTGGCCAACAATGGTGTGCACTACGAAACGCGCTGGTTCCAACCATGGCAGGT